>JAFAUV010000449.1 GCA_019243075.1 Bradyrhizobium sp. | reverse complement strand
ATGTTCTGGCGCTGCCGCATCCGCGCATTGTAGGCGCGGCGGGTGTTGTTGCGCCCGACCAGGATCTGGTCGGCGGCCATCACGCGCGCCGGATCGAGTTCGCTGCGGGCCACCACCTCGCTCTCGCCGTAGCGGCCGATGTCGAGGTCGCGGCCCTCGCGCACATCCATCGACATTCGCACGATCGGATCGTCCTGCGCCTGGCGGTGCACCTCGGTCAGCATGGCGTCCGGTTCGCTCGCGGTGAAGAAGCCGCCGCCCTGGATCGGCGGCAGCTGCGCGGGATCGCCGAGTACCAGGAGCGGACATTCGAACGAGAGCAGGTCGCGGCCCATCTCGGCATCGACCATCGAGCACTCGTCGATGACGATCAGCTTGGCTTTCGACGCCGGCGCATCGTCCCAGAGCTCGAAGCTCGGCTGCTCCACGCCCGATTCGCGTGCGCGATAGATCAGCGAATGAATGGTGGAGGCACCGTCGCAGCCCTTGTTGCGCATGACGAGCGCCGCCTTGCCGGTGAAGGCCGCGAATTTCACCTCGCCGTCGACGCCATCGGCGATGTGGCGCGCCAGCGTGGTCTTGCCGGTGCCGGCGAAGCCGAACAGGCGGAACACCTGCGGCGTGCCGTTCCTGCCGGGCCTGGCTTTCAGCCAACGGGCAACGGCTTTCAGCGCGGAATCCTGGTGCGGGGTGAACGTCGGCATGGCCATGGAGCGGCAGCGCGGATTGCGCCTCAACTCCCACACCCTATTCATTCGCCAGTTCCGATCAAGCCAACTTGCGCTAGCGCGCTATGGCCATGCGCAACCCGCGCTAGACACTGCCGGCGCGCAGACTACACTGACCAAAAACGAGGCCGGTCCTGCAAGCTGGTTCTGCAAGCCGGGTCCTGGGAGAGACGTCATGAAATTCGGCATCTTCTATGAGCTGCAATTGCCGCGCCCATGGGCCGAGGGCGACGAGCTGAGACTCTATCAGGACGCGCTGACGCAGCTCGAGACCGCCGACCGGCTGGGCTACGATTACGCCTGGGTGGTCGAGCATCATTTCCTCGAGGAATATTCGCATTCGCCGGCGCCCGAATCCTTCCTCGCCGCGGCAAGCCAGCGTACCCGGCAGATCAGGCTCGGGCATGGCATCTTTCAGCTCACCACCAACCATCCCGCCCGCGTAGCCGAGCGCGTCGCGGTGCTCGATCTCTTGAGCAACGGCCGCTGCGAATTCGGCATGGGGGAGAGCGCTTCCATCACCGAGCTCACCCCGTTCGGCCGCGACATGGAAACCAAGCGCGAGGTGTTCGAGGAAGCGGTGCAGGCGATCTTCCCGATGTTCACCAAGGTCGGTACCGAGCATCATGGAAAGCACTTCGATATCCCGCTTCGCAACGTGGTCCCGAAACCAGTGCAGAAGCCGCATCCGCCGCTCTGGATGGCATGCTCGCAGCTTCCGACCATCGAGCGCGCGGGCCAGAACGGTTTTGGCGCGCTCGGCTTCCAGTTCGTCAGCGCCGACGCGGCGCATGCCTGGGTGCACGCCTATTACAACGCCATCACCAAGCGGCTGAGAAAACTTGCCGATTACGAGATCAACCCGAACATGGCGCTGGTGTCGTTCTTCATGTGCGCCAGGACAGATGAGGAAGCGCGCCGGCGCGCGGATGGCGCGACCTTCTTCCAGTTCGCGCTGCGCTACTATGGCCAGTCGCACAACCGACAGCGCCCGGCGCCGGGCACGGTCAACATGTGGGAAGAGTACAAGAAGTGGAAGCGGGACAATCCGCAAGCGCACGAGCAGGCGCTGCGCGGCGGCCTGATCGGCTCACCGGAGACCATCGCCAGGAAGCTGAGGCGCTTTCGCACCTCGCATATCGACCAGGTGATCCTGCTCAACCAGGCCGGCAAGAATACCCATGAGCATATCTGCGAATCGCTGGAGCTGTTCGCGAGGGAAGTGATGCCGGAGTTCGAGCACGATCCCGAGCACGAGGAATGGAAGGGCGGCGTCATGAGCGGCGCCATCGAGCTCGAGGAGATCGACACGGCCGCGTTCACCGACCGCTATGGCAAGCTTGCGGTCAGCGTGTCGCCGCCAAGGCTCGCCGCCGGCGGCTGATGCGCATCGCGCCACGCTCTCGGGAGCACCTGCCAGCCGATGGCCGGCAGGTGTTTTTTCGCAGGTGTTTTTTTCTACGGCCGGCTCGGATTTCGAGGGTAATTGCGCGTTCTTTCTCCCGAAGCCCTTCCACGTAGAACACTCCTGTTGCAAGGCCGAAAACAAAGAAATTCTCTGAGATTGCCGCCAGGCGGCTTTCGCCCGAAACTTGCGGAGGTGGATTTTGCCGCTTGGCAAATCGGGCGGCAACGGCGTCGGGGACGGACAATGTCGGATATTGCGGTCAAGGTATCGGAGCGGGCGGTCGCGGAGCGGGCGCTATTGAACGAGGACTGGCTCGCGGTCGTGATCGGCCTTCTGGTGTTTGCGCTGGCGCTGTTCTCGGTCAGCGGTACCGACTTGCTGGGCTGGGCGGTGACGACCTCCGTCTATGCCGACATCGCCAGTGCGCTCGCGCCGGTCGCCAAGACCTACGCGCCACTCGGCGGCGTCGTTTCCCTGCTGCTCACCTATGTGGCGCTGCTCCTTGTGCTCAGCATCGGCGTCAGTACGCTGGGTGCCGATACCAGGAAATTCGCGCTCGCCTTCACCGCGGTATTCGCCATCACCTATGCGAGCTGGATCGTCGGCAGCTATGCCCGTATCGCCGCGGTGACGCCAGCCGAGCAGCAGAAATTCGGTATCTCCTGGTCGCTGAAGCTGACCAACGAAGGCGGTTTCGTCGTCGCGCTGCTCTCGGGCCTCGTCATCGGCAATTTCTTTCCGCGCTTCGCGGCGTGGCTGAAGGAAGCGATCCGCCCCGAGCTCTATATCAAGATCGCGATCGTCATCCTCGGCGCGACGGTCGCGGTCACCGCGGCGGGCCGGCTCAACCTCGCATCGTCGCTGCTCTTGCGCGGCACGGCGGCGATCGTCGAGGCCTATTTGATCTATTGGGCGGTGGTCTATTTCGTCGCGCGCAAATGGTTCGGCTTCAGCCGCGAATGGGCGGTGCCGCTGGCCTCGGGCATCTCGGTATGCGGCGTGGCAGCGGCAATCGCTACCGGGGGAGCAATACGGGCGCGGCCGGCGGTGCCCGTGCTGGTATCGTCGCTGGTCGTCGTGTTCGCGGTGGTCGAAGTGCTGATCCTGCCGTTCCTCGCCCAGACCTTCCTGTGGCAGGAGCCCCTGGTCGCCGGCGCCTGGATCGGGCTTGCCATCAAGACCGACGGCGCGGCGGTCGCGGGCGGCGGCATTACCGAGTCGCTGGTCCTGGCGAAGGCTGCGGCCGAAGGCATCAAATATCAGCCCGGCTGGATTCTCGCGACGACGACCACGGTGAAGATCTTCATCGACATCTTCATCGGCATCTGGGCTTTCATCCTCGGCTACATCTGGACCAATCATATCGACAAGGGGCCGGACAGGGCGAAGGCTGGCGAAATCTGGCAGCGTTTCCCGAAATTCATCCTCGGTTTCATCCTGGTGTTTGCGATCTCGCTGTGGCTCGCGATCGGCACCACGCCCGACATCGCCAAGGCGCTGCCGGGGGCCGCGGGCGAAGCCAACGTCTTCCGGGTGATTTTCTTCATCCTGACCTTCTTCTCGATCGGCGTGCTCTCGGATTTCCGCAAGCTCTGGCAGCAGGGCTTTGGCAAGCTCGCGGCGGTCTATCTCGTCAGCCTGTTCGGCTTCGTGATCTGGGTCGGCCTCCTGATCTCCTGGCTGTTCTTCTCCGGCTTCAGGCCGCCGCTCGCAAGCTGACCAAGGGAGAGACATCATGTCGCAAACCGACCTCAGGGAAGAAATCAAGGCGCCGGCCGAACCGTTGCTACCGGTGGAGAAGAAACTGATCGGGTGGAGTCTCGGCATTGGAATTGCGCTGCTGATCGTGCTGATCGCGATCAATCATTTCGCGCCGATCAAGCCCTAGGTCGTGTGGACTCTTGGGATTCTCGAATCAGATGGAACGTGATTCAAGGCTTTCTTTTAGGAGAAGGCCATGGGTGTCATGGATCGGCTCGTCCTGAGCGATACGCAATGGGATCGTATTTCCGGCTTGATCATCGGTCGGCC
>JAFAUV010000447.1 GCA_019243075.1 Bradyrhizobium sp. | reverse complement strand
GGTCGAAGGCGCAGGCGATCACTGCTGCGAATACATGACCGGCGGCATCGTGGTCGTGCTCGGCAAGACCGGGCGCAACTTCGCGGCCGGCATGTCCGGCGGCATCGCCTATGTGCTGGATGAGGAGGGCTCCTTCGACAAGCTCTGCAATCTATCGATGGTCGAGCTGGAGCCTTTGCTCTCGGAAGAGATGGTCAACGAAGGCGCCTATCACCATTCCGGCGATCTCGAGGCACATGGCCGGGTCGACGTGTTCAAGAACCTGCTCGATGCCGATAGCGAGCGTCTGCACATCCTGATCACGCGCCACGCCAAGGCGACGGGCTCGCGCCGCGCCGCCGCGATCCTTTCGAACTGGACGGAATGGCTGCCGAAGTTCCGCAAGGTGATGCCGGTGGAATACCGCCGCGCGCTGCGCGAATTGCAGGCGAACGCCGACGCCGAACCGAAGATCGCGATCGGGGCGTAATAAACGATACTGTCATTGCGAGCGTAGCGAAGCAATCCATCATCTCTCGGCGGCAACAGGCTGGATTGCGTCGTCGCTTCGCTCTTGGCAATGATGGGAGCAATTAAGAACAACGAATGATGCAGGGGCGTCAGGGTTAGAATGGGCAAGGTCACGGGTTTTCTGGAAATCGAGCGGCACGACCGGAAGTACACGCCGGTGGCCGAGCGCCTCAGGCATTTCAACGAGTTCGTCGTTCCGCTCTCGGAAAAGGAAACGCGCGAGCAGGCCGCGCGCTGCATGAACTGCGGCATCCCCTATTGCCACGGGACCGGCTCGGCCGCGCCGGGCACGCCGGGCTGCCCGGTCAACAACCAGATCCCCGACTTCAACGATCTGGTCTATCAGGGCAACTGGGAAGAAGCCTCGCGCAACCTGCACTCGACCAACAATTTCCCGGAATTCACCGGGCGCATTTGCCCGGCGCCATGCGAAGCCTCCTGCACGCTCAACATCGACGACAACCCGGTCACGATCAAAACCATCGAATGTGCCATCGTCGACCGGGCCTGGGAGAACGGCTGGCTCAGGCCGGAAATCGCCCCGCAGCGGACCGACAAGAGGGTCGCCGTGATCGGCTCGGGACCTGCGGGGCTGGCCTGCGCGCAGCAGCTCGCGCGTGTCGGCCATGACGTGCATGTGTTCGAGAAATACGCCAAGGCCGGCGGGCTTTTGCGTTACGGCATCCCGGACTTCAAGATGGAGAAGACCGTCATCGACCGCCGCATCGGGCAGATGGAGGCCGAGGGCGTCACATTCCATTATGGCGTGCATGTCGGCGCCGCCGGCGCGCTCGACCCGCGCGAGATGCTGAACGACTACGACGCGATCGCGCTCACCGGCGGCGCGGAAGCCCCGCGCGACCTGCCGATCCCCGGCCGCGACCTCGCCGGCATCCATTTCGCGATGGATTTCCTGCCGCAGCAGAACCGCCGCGTCGGCAACGAGCCGCTGAACGGCGCCGCCGAAATTCTGGCGATCGGCAAGCACGTCGTCGTGATCGGCGGCGGCGACACCGGAAGCGACTGCATCGGCACCTCGTTCCGCCAGGGCGCGAAGTCGGTGACCCAGCTCGAGATCATGCCGGCGCCACCCGAGCGCGAGAACAAGGGCCTGACCTGGCCGAACTGGCCGCTCAAGATGCGTACCTCGTCGAGCCAGGCCGAAGGCGCGATGCGCGAATTTGCCGTGCTGACGCAGAAATTCTCGGGCAGCGACGGCAAGGTGCAGAAACTGCATTGCGTGAAGGTCGACGACAAGTTCAAGCCGCTGCCCGGCACCGAGTTCAATCTCGATGCCGAACTCGTGCTGCTCGCCATGGGCTTCGTGCATCCCGTGCACGAGGGCCTGTTGAAGATGCTCGGCATCGAGCTCGACCAGCGCGGCAATGTCCGCGCCAACCTGGTCGACTACCAGACCTCCCGCCCCAACGTCTTCTCCGCCGG
Organism: Bradyrhizobium sp.; assembly: GCA_019243075.1. Classification (GTDB taxonomy): domain Bacteria; phylum Pseudomonadota; class Alphaproteobacteria; order Rhizobiales; family Xanthobacteraceae; genus Bradyrhizobium. The sequence continues at coordinate 5,429 of JAFAUV010000447.1, read as the reverse complement.
CGACATGCGCCGCGGCCAGTCCCTGGTGGTCTGGGCCATCCGCGAGGGGCGGCTATGCGCGCAGGCGATCGACAAGTTTTTGATGGGGTCGACGAATTTGCCGCGGTGAAGATACAGTTGGGTGGGTACTGCCAATACCCGCCTTCAACGCTTGAAGATCCTGGCGATTTTGCGCCTTCGTCCGTGGTTTGTAGTGCGGTTTTGTATTCTCAGCCAGGGCTTTCTGGGCGCCTTCGAACCGCCGCTCGGCGTTCTCGCCACGCGGTCCAGTCGACCAGCTTGGGCGTTCCGATGACGGCGAGTTGGCCCGGATCGGTGTGCTCGGTGAACGCCGCCAGATTGGTGCATTCCCATCGAGCACTCGGAACTATCAGCCCCTTGAAGCCGAGGAACAGTGCGGCGTCAGCGATGTCCTGTGTCCGAGCGTATTCCCGCGCTTGGTAGCGCGCGATGTCCACGCCCAGTGATGCCAATTGGGGCAAAGTCGGCAAGGACATGACATCGTCAAGCTCCACCTCAAGCTCATGGGTGAGCCAACGGACCTTCGACGGAAAAACCGGCTGGGCCGAGAGCATTGAGTGTATCTCGGCAACCGACCCATCTTCGTCATGGGAGGCGTACCAGGTCTCCATCCCGTCGTGCCCCCACCGACCGCGGGACCGTCCACCTTCCAGTGGATCCCTCCCCTCCTTCGCTGTCCTCCAGGCACGAGCCCTGTGCGCCGTTCTGGGAAGGCTGTCCAGAGCATCAAGTAAGGCGATGTCACGCGGTTTGCGCTCGTCCGCCACCTACGTGTATGCCCCAGCGTCGATGCTCTCGATCACCGCGAGCACATCTTCCATTTTGCCTTCGTTGAGAAGGTCGATGGCGCGTCTCCCCTCCAACATCGGATGTGGAGTGTGCAGCCATAGACGCGTTTCCTCGGCTGTGTAGTATTCGGAAAGCCGGTCGACCAAGTAGCCCAGTTGAGCAATACGCGTCTGCGTCTTGATGTCGGGAGACGACGTGCCCTTTAGCCACCGCGAGACAGTGGGCGGTGATGCCGACACAATGTTTGCGATGTCTCGACCTTGCAAACCTCCCTCGTCTTTCAGTTTTCCGAGGATTTTTGCTACTGCGGTGCCCATTTACTGTCTCTCGTCTTGATTACGGCTCTACCCAATTCCGTTTTGATTTCATTATATGCCATCTTTGAAATCCATTTGCAACCCAAAAAAGTTCCGTGATAAGGCTGTTATCTGGGTTTTCGAGAAAACAAATTCTTACCTAAAACACCCTTCCATTTTTCCGAATTTCTGCTAATCATAAGCGCATCCCGACCCGCAAGAGGGGCGCTACGCGATCGTCACGAAGTGCTGGGCACGGGATGCGGTGGATGTGTCACATCGTGGACGTGCGATGTGGTGCGGACGGCCAAGTCGTGTGGTCCTGATTCCCCGACGCTGGGATCAAGCTTTGCGGTGATGATCCGCGGAGTGATGGTGGCTAACAAGCCGGCACACCAGGGAGAGCGCGAAGCAGCCGTTAAAACCATTGCGCGGGGAATGCCGGATGTTCTGGCTGGACCTGTGGTGACTGCCGCCTGCTTTTTTTGTTGCAGGCGGGCCATGGGTGCGGCCCGCACCCGGCATTCCCCGCGCCCTCTTCTCATGGAGGACGCGATTCTGGCAGCACCCGGACGCTTTGGCGCCGCGGGAGCGCGGAGTCACGCCTTCGAGGCTGTTTGACAATCAGTTCTGCAACCGCACACCCAGCATCACTACGGTCGCATTGGAGCCGGCCAGGGGCTCGTTGGAATCCAGGATATCGTGGCGCAGCGAGCCCTTGATCCAGAGGTTGCGCGTCATCTTGTAGATGAGATCGCCTTCGACCGAATAGGTCTTGTCCTTGCGGCCGTCGCCCTCATAGTCGTAGGTGCCATAGGTGAATTTTCCGATCGCGGTCAGCCAGCGGCGGAAGTCGTGATCGACCTCGACGGTGTAGGTGTGCACGAAAATGCCCGAGGCGTTGGGCAGCGTGGTTTCGGCGACCTGGGTATCGGTGATGAATTTCGCCGTGGTCAGCGCAGTGGCGTTCCAGATCAGCGAGCCCGAGGTGAGGAGGCCGTCGAGGCGCGGCAGCCGGGGATCGACATAGCTGCGCTCGGTCCAGCCGACCGCGACCTCGCCGGTGAGCAGCCGCGTGAGCTCGAAGGACGTGCCGGCCTTGGCGTAGCCGCCGGTGGAGTCGCGCGCGAAGCCGGAACGGTCGATGGAGAGGTCGTGGACGCGGTCGTCGCCCTCGACCTCGACGAACGGCTTCAGGCCCGGCTTCAGCTCGTAGGAAACCCGGCCGACGCCGCCATACTGGTTGTAATTGCGGTCGTCATTCGAGGTAACCTCGCCATCGGTCAGCACCGAGTTCTGGTAGACGGTGCGGTCGACGGTGCCGCCGGCGGAAATCTGCAGGCGGTTGAAGCGCTGGTCGAAGCCGAACGTGCCGCCGAAGCTGGCGTAGACCGGATATTGCGCGAGACCCGCCTGGATGTTCGGGCTGCCGGGATTGTCGGTCGCGACGCGCAGGCGGGTCTGCGCCGTCAGGTCGAAATCCTCGGTCACGTCGAGCCGGCCGTCGACATGGCCGGTGAAATCGGGGCGATTGACGTTGGTCGGCGCCGGGCTGACCTGGCCGTCGATGGTGGGCGGCAGCGAGCCGCCATAGCCGGTGAAGGAGCCGCGCAGGTCCGCGACCAGCGCGTGGCGGTCCCAATCGGAGACCGCGAGAAATTCCGGCGCCACCACCCAGAACGGCAGGCCGTGCGGCTCGAGGGTGCGGCCGGGATTGGTGTCGTAGCCGCCGGAGACTTCGACCGCCGATTTGATCAGGAAGCTGCCGGCATAGTCGCCGACCGGGCCGAACGGATCGTCGTCGAGCTTGAGGCGGCGCCGCGGCGGCTGGCCCGGCACGGTGTCGGCCATCGCCGGCGGCAGCGGCGGCTTGTTGGCCGTCTCCGAGGGCGGGATCGACAGCCGCAAATATCCGGCCGCGTTGACCGGCGGCGGTTGCGGCGGCGAGGAGCCGGGTCCCGGCGGCGGCTTGGGCCTGGCCTGCCCCGGGTAATATTTCGGCGGCTTCCTGTTGCGGTTCAGCGAGTCATAACCGGAATCGGCAGCGCCATTGGCGGCCGGCAGGCCGTAGGTCGGGATTTTGCCGATCCGCGATTCCGCGGGCTGGCCGGCGTTGCGCGCGGCGGGATCATTGTTCGGGTCGAACGCAGCGTTGGGATCGAGCGTTGCGTTGGGATCGAGCACGGCGGCGCTCGGGCTGCCGGATATCTGACGCAGCGCCAGATTGTCGGGCGCCACTTGCGTGGTGCGGCGCGGGTTGAACAGGTCGGGCGTGACCGATTGCGCCCGGGCCGTGGTTGCATCGAGCGTGATCACGGCAAGGCAGGCGAAAGCGGCGCGTAAAAGCGACGCGCGCCCTTTTCGGCGCCCTGCTGGACCTGCCGCCACGATGAAAAAAACTCCAACGAATCCAATCGATTCCCCGACCCCTCGCCGCCCGCCGGGAGCGCGGCAGGCGGAAAAAAGTCGTTAATGGAGTTAAAACAATTATGGTTAATGAGCGGTTGAAGAGGACCGCGTCCCGCGTCGCCTCGCCAGGCCGCCCGTGCTAAGAGGCGGACCGGGACAGGACCTCCCTCAAGGGAATCATCGATGGCCAGCCAACAACCGCGGATGAGCCCCTCATCCGGCGCCGACCACGCGAGAGCAGCCGTTCAATCGGCGCTGCGCACGCTCGAGGCAGGCACCGGCGGCATTGCCGCGATCGCATCCGCTTTGCAGGGCCCGCTGGGCGCCGCCTTTGCCGAGACCGTCGATTTGATCCGGCAGGCCAAGGGCCGCGTCATCGTCACCGGGCTTGGCAAGTCCGGCCATATCGCGCGCAAGGTCGCGGCGACGCTGGCCTCGACCGGCACGCCCGCCTTCTTCGTCCATGCCGCCGAGGCGAGCCACGGCGACCTCGGCATGATCACGCCCGATGACGTCATCATCGCGCTGTCGTGGTCCGGCGAGCAGCCGGACATGAAGAACCTGGTCAATTATTCCGCGCGGTTTGCGATCCCGATGATCGCGCTGACGTCGAATGCGCAGTCCTCGCTCGGAGCCGCCGCGCGGATCGTGCTGGAATTGCCGAAGGTGCGCGAGGCCTGCCCGCACAATCTCGCGCCGACCACCTCGACCTTGATGCAGGCGGCGATCGGCGATGCGCTCGCCATCGCGCTGTTGGAAAGCCGCGGCTTCACCGCGCTCGAATTCGCGAAATTCCATCCCGGCGGCAAGCTGGGGGCGATGCTCAAGCACACCAGCGACCTCATGCACACGGGCGAGGCCGTGCCGATCAAGCCGCTCGGCACGCTGATGTCGGAGGCGCTGGCCGAGATGTCGGCCAAGGGCTTTGGCTGCGTCGCCATCGTCGACGCGCACGGCAAGGTCGCGGGGATCATCACCGACGGTGATTTGCGCCGGAAGATGCGGCCGGATCTGATGAGCTTGCGGGTCGAGGACATCATGACCGCCAGCCCGAAGGTGATCGACCGCGACTCGCTTGCGAGCGAGGCGATCGAGCTACTCAACTCGATGAAGATCACCTCGCTGATCGTGACCGAGGCGGGCAAGCCGGTCGGCCTGCTCCATATGCACGACCTGTTGCGGGCAGGCGTCGCCTAGCGCGGAAACCGCGCGGCGTTCGCCTCGAGCGGCAGCCGCAACCCGTTGCAGAGGTACGACACCGTGCGGTACGCCCCGCACAGCATGATGATCTCGAGGATCTGGCCGTCATCATAATGCGCCGCCAAGGCCGCGAATTCGTCATCGCTCAGCGTCGCGCGATGATGGAGGGCATCGACGGCCGCGAGCAGGGCCCGCTCGGCCTCCGCCCAGCATGGCGCGTCGGCCGGCCCGTGCACGGTGGCGCGGACCTGCTCGTCGGTGAGCGTGGCGGGACCGGCGAAGATCGCGACATGCACGCCCCATTCGTATTCGCAATGGTTCAGCGCGCAGGTCCGGTCGATGATGATCTCCCGCTCGCGCAACGACAACGGGCCGGGGTCGAGCAGGCTGCCGCCCTGGAGTTTCTGCCACGCCCGCTGATGTCCCGCCATGACGCGGAACAGCACCAGCGGCGGCGCGCCACGCATGATGCGATCGAACTGGGCCTGGATATCGGGCGCGTAGGGCGGTTCGAGCGGGGCGATGCGTGACATGGCGGACTCCTGTGCTACATTATCCGTAGCAATATGCTACATATTCCGTAGCATCGCAAGGAGCCCGCATGCCGAAGGTCGCCAAAACCATGCCGAAACGCCGCGTCCGCGGCTCCCGCACCGGGCGGCCGATCATGGCGCTGCTCGATCTGCTCGGGCGGCGCTGGACCTTGCGCATCAT
>JAFAUV010000428.1 GCA_019243075.1 Bradyrhizobium sp. | reverse complement strand
GCCGAACCGGCCGAGGGGCGCGCATTCATGTATGGCTCGTGGCGCGGGCCGACCCTGGTCGGAATCGAATAGACCGAATGGGTCGCGGTCAGATAGAGCGTGCGGAAATCCGGCCCGCCCCAGGTGAGATTGGCCACAAGCTCCGGCACCCGCAGCTTGCCGAGCAGTTCGCCGGCGGAGGAATAAACCCAGACGCCACCCGGCGCTGTCACCCAGATGTTGCCGCGCTGGTCGCATTTCATGCCGTCGGGCACACCGGCTTCGAGCTCGGAACGAATTCCGCTCGCCAGCACCCGCGCGTTCGACAGGGAGCCATCGGATTCGACGTCGAAAGCGCGGATCAGCGCCTTGACCGTGTCGTTGACGTAGAGCGTGCGCTCGTCCGGTGAGAAGCAGAGTCCGTTTGGCTGCTCGAACAGGTAGCGATCGACCAGCAGACCCGGTGCGCCGCCCCCGGGCGCGACGCGGTAGACGCCCTGGAAGCCGAGCTGGCGCGGACGCTCGACACCATAGACCGGCATGCGGCCGTACCACGGATCGGAAAAATAGATTGCGCCGCTGGAATGCACGCAGACATCGTTCGGGCTGTTCAGCTCCTGGTTCTCGAAATGCGATGCGATGATCTCGCGTCTTCCATCCGCGCGCTCGCGGATCAGCGCCGAGGTCGCATGCTCGCAGACGATCAGATTGAGCTCGGCATCATAGGTCATGCCGTTGCATTTGTTGGATGGACGCTTGACCTCGACCACGCCGCGCCGCGCATCCCAGCGCCGGCGCACGTCGCCCGGCATGTCCGAGAACAGGAGATAGTGCAGGGTCGGGTGCCAGATCGGTCCTTCCGTGAAATCGAAGCCGGTGCCGACCTGGCCCACCGGCGCATACGGGTCGATCAGGCTTTCGAACTCGCTTCGCAGCGTTACATGCGTCATGGCTCCGTCCTTTTGCGTTCAGGCCGGGAACCAGTTGCGCTGGGGCAACGACTGCACCACGGGACCGGGGACCTGATCATGGAGCCGGCCGACCACGGTGCCGCCTTCGATCTTGGCCGGCCGATCGTGCACCGGCAGCAGATAGCGCGAGCCGGAGAGCAGCTTCTTGATCGCGGCCTTCTCGGCGCGCTTGCTGGTGCCATGGTTGCCGGTAGTCCGCGGCTCGGCATCGTGGATCTCGTTGAACGGCGTGACGATCTGGTCGTTGAAGTCGTAGATGACATCTCCACAGATGGTGGCGATGCCGTCGGCGGTATGAACATGGATGTTCATCGAACCTTCGGTGTGCGCGTTCGCAGCGTCGCAATAGATGCCCGGCATCAATTCGACCGGACCGGTGATCTCGAGGTCGAGGAAGCGCAGCGCGCTCCTGGTGTGCAGGCGGTCGATGAGGTGCTTGATATCGGGCGCCGGGTACTGCGGATGCATCAGGCCCGACACGGAATATTCCAGTTCCTTGCGATTCAACACCACCGTCGTGTTCATCGGGAACAGATCGTCCTTGCCGGCGTGGTCGATGTGCAGATGGGTATGGCAAACGAAGCGGACGTCGCCCATGCGCACGCCGTGGCGCATCAACTGGTTCTCGATCATGTTCTCATGGAACTGCAGGCCGCGCATGCCGAGCGTCTCCATGATCTGGTTCGAACGATAGCCGGTATCGACCACGATCGGGTATTGCCCGCCGAGGATCAGGAAGCCGAGCGTCAGGACGCGGCGGGTCCGGCCGCAGTCGCGGCCGAGCACGAGAAAGCTCGATTCCAGCTCGATATCGCCATAATCCAGAATCTTGATTTCCAATGGCATGACTTCCTCCCAACTCGATTTCTTATTATTTGAGGCGATAGACGCTCGCGGCGGTGCCCGCGAAGACGGCATCGCGCTGTTCGGGACGAAGCGAAGCCGCGGCCGCGCGATACGCGTTCACGAGGTCGCTATAAGTCGTCCAGAGCTTTTCGATCGGAAAATTCGAGCCGAACAGGCAGCGCTCGGCGCCGAACAGCGCCACCGTCTCGTGGAGGATCTGGGCGACATGCGCGCCGTCGTTGCGATGAATGAAGGTGCCCAGTCCCGAAAGCTTGGAGACGATATTCGGGCATTTCGCAAGTCTTGCCATGCCGGCGCGCCAGGCCGCGCGGCCCTGCGGCGAGAGATCTTCCAGCATGCCCGCATGCTGCAAGGTGAAAGTCACGTCGGCGCAGGCCTCGGCGAGACCAGCGGCGTCGGCCATCTGCGGCGCGAACACCTGCAGGTCGAAGCTCCAGCCATAATCGGCGAGCCGAGCGATGTTGCGCTGAAGCTTCGGATCGGCACAAAGATCGGGCCGCGCGGCAAAGCGATAGAGCGGGTTTTCATGCCAGTGGAGCTGCATCCGCACGCCGCGCACCAGCGGATACCTGGCGAGACGGTCGAGCTGCGGCCGGACGTCATCGACGCTGAAATCGGCAAAGGACACGATGGCGTGCGGCCAGCCATGTTCATTCGCCGTCTGCTGCACCCAACTGGTTTCTTCCTCGAAGCGATCCTTGGCCCAATTGGTCTGCACATAGATCGATCGGGTCACGCCGGAGCCGGCGAGATCGGCGAGATATTCCTCGATCGGATAGTCACGCCGGATCGGCTCATAGGGGCCGAAAATGCGCGGCTGCATGGGACCGACCAGCCAGGGCAGATCCGCCTGGCGCCAGATGTGGTGGTGTGCGTCGACGAACTCGCTCACGCGGCCTTCCTTCCGAGAGACAACAGGTGCGAGACGACGGCGCTACTCGAGCCGCCGTCGACGAGATCATCGACGAAGCGCTGGATAGCGATCAGCGCCTCCGTTTGCGGCTGGAACCCCGGCGCGCTTGCGAGTGGGGTGAGCCAGCTCACCCGCCACGCCCGGCGCGAGAGCCTCGCGACGGCATCGCGCAACGCGGCAACATCGCCGCGCTCCAGGCCGTCGGAGACGATGATGACGGCCGCGCCCCGCGCATAGCCGCCAAAGCGCGGCACGGCCAGGAAAGCCTGCAGCGCGTCGCCAATGCGCGTGCCGCCGTCCCAGTCGCTGACCAGATGCGCCGCCGCGTTCAGCGCCTGCTCGCGGCCCTTGAGCCGCAGCGCGCGCGTCACCCGGGTGAGCCGGGTGCCGAAGGTAAAGACTTCGGCAGTGTGGACCGCCTGCAGCAGCGCATGCGCAAGCTTCATGTTCTCCTCGGTACGCGCCTTCATCGAGCCGGAGACATCGATCAGCAGCAGCAGCTTGCGCGGCCGCAGCCGCCGCCGCAATTGTCCGAGCCGCAGCACTTCGCCGTCATGGCGCACGGCGTCACGCAGGGTGCGGCGCAGATCGGCGAACGGGCCGCGACGGGCGCGCATGCGGCGATGGCCGCGCCGCCGCGGCAGCCGCGCCGGCGCTTCACGCGACAGGCGGCGCAGCGCGTCGCTGGTCGAAGCTAGCGCAAAACGCCGCTCGACCAGGGCTTCGGCGCGCGCCGCGGCGAGGCCGGATTCGCTGGCCTCATCCGACAAGGGCGGCTCATCGCTGCCGCGGCCCTCTTCCTGCAGACGAACGGTCTCTTCGTCCTCGCCCTCGGCGCGCTCGATCGCCTCGCTGCCGCGGAAATGCATGTCGAACAGCCGCTCGTAGGTGGCGCGCCGCTCCGGTGGCGGCGCCAGCGTCGCCAAGCCGGCCTGGCGGATATGCGTAAGGCTGCGCGGGCCCAACAGCTCGATGGCCGCCAGGAAAGCGGTGGTCTGCTCCGGTGCCACCGAAAATCCATTGGCGCGCAACAGCGCGACAAAGGAGATGAAAATCCAGGCCGCACGCGGTAACTGGCGCTCCTCGCTCACGCGGCGGCCTCCGCGATCAGCGCGTCGAGCCGGGGTGAGATGAAGTGAAGGTCCTCCTCGTCCTTCAGCGCGACGCCGATCGAGCGTTTGAACGCGTCGGGCCAGCGCGCGCCGGCCTTGTGCAGGAGCGTAGCCGCTTCCGCCCAGTCGACCGCCTCGGCAATGCCGGGCGCCTTGCTCAGCGGCTCGCGCCGGAGCTTTCCCACGGCGGCGACGACGGCTCGCGCGGTCCGCTCGGCTACGCTCGAAGCGCGCATCATCACGATCCGCGCCTCGCGTTCGGCCGTCGGATAGTCGATCCAGTGGTAGACGCAGCGGCGCCGCAGCGCTTCATGCAGGTCGCGCGTCCGGTTCGAGGTCAGCACCACAACCGGCCGTTCGGCCGCGCGCACCGTGCCGCGCTCGGGGATGGAAATCTGAAAGTCGGAGAGGAATTCGAGCAGGAAGGCCTCGAACTCCTGGTCGGCGCGATCGATTTCGTCGATCAGCAGCACGGCCGAGTCAGGGGCGCGCAGCGTCGCAAGCATCGGCCGCTCGATCAGGAACGTCTCGCCATAGATGTCGATGCTCTCTTCGCCTGCCTGCCGGATCGCCAGCATCTGCCGCGGATAATTCCATTCATAGAGTGCAGCGGACGCGTCGATGCCCTCATAGCATTGCAGGCGGATCAATCTTCGGCCAAGCACGGCGGCGATCGCCTTCGCAGCTTCGGTCTTGCCGACGCCCGGCGCGCCCTCCAAAAGCAGCGGCTTGCCGAGCGCGAGACCGAGATAGGCCGCGGTGGCGAGCCCCTCATCCGCGAGGTAATAGGCGGCCCGCAGCGCCTTCTCCAGCGCCTCCGGGCTGTCGATGCCGACGATGGTGCCGCGGACCGCCATATCTCGAGGCTCCCTAGCGTCGCGCCTGCGGGCGGGCGCCGCCCTGGGCCTTGATCGCACGCAACACTTTTTCAGGCGTGATCGGCAGGTCGTCGATGCGAACGCCGACCGCGTTGAAGATCGCATTTGCAACCGCAGGCAACACCGGATTGGCGCACATCTCTCCGGGACCCTTGGCGCCGAACGGACCGTCGGCGGCAGGACGCTCCAGCACCGCGATATCGTGCGGGCAGATGTCGCCAGGACCCGGCATCAGATATTCGACGAAGTCGCGCGGGCCGTGAACGGGATCTGGATAATAGGGCTCGGGCGTTTCGTAGAGGGCGTGGCTGACGCCCATCCAGGCGCCGCCGACGAGTTGCTGCTCGACCAGCCGGGGATTGAGCGCGCGTCCGAGCTCATAGGCGCTGTCCATGCGCACCATCGCGACTTCACCGGTTTCGTCGTCGACCTCGACCTCGGCCACCAGGCAGGCATGGGCGTAACAGGTCGCGGGCGACATCTCGCCGGTTTCGGGATCGACGTCGGAGAGCGGCACTAGGAAGATGCCGCGCCCCGCGATGGTCTTGCCCTGCTTGAATTGCGCGGCGATCGCGACGTCCCTGGTCGAAATCGAGCGATGCGGCGCGCCCTTGACGTGAATGTTGCCGCGCCCGTCGGTTTCGAGATCCGTGGCGTTGACCTCGAGCTCCTCCGCGGCGGCTTCCATCATGACACCGCGCGCCTCCTTGGCTGCCGCCATCACCGCGTTGCCGACGCGATGCGTGCCGCGCGAGGCGAACGAACCCATGCAGTGCGGGCCGGTGTCGGAATCGGCGGTGTCGACATAGACGTCCTCGACGGGAACGCCGAGCGTTTCCGCGCAGATCTGTCGGGTCACCGACTTCATGCCCTGGCCGAGATCGATCGATGACAGCGCAACGGTGAATTTTCCGCTGGGGTTCGAATGCACCAGCGCCTGGCTCGGATCGCCGCCGAGATTCATGCCGATGGGATAATTGATCGAGGCGATGCCGCGTCCGCGATATCGGGCCATGGTCAGCGCCTCCTGGTGCCGAAGACGGAAGAGAAGCGGGTCGCACCATGCGACGGTGCAGCGGGCGGCCGCGGCGGCGGCGGAGCCGGTGGCGCCGGCTCCCGCAACGCCGCCGGCGTGCGGTCATAGGGGGTGCGCTGCTGCGAGGCCATTGCGGCCTGCGGACGGGCCTCGCGCGGCGTTGGCGACACCGCCGCGCGCTCGCCGCCGCCACCCTGCCGCGAGGAAGCGCGCCTGAACTCGTCACGCAGCGGCCACTTGGCCTTTTCCGCCGCGACCTGGACGCATTCGATGAGCGCCGTGTTCTTGGCCTCGCGCCGGTGTGCCTTCATGTCGCCGTCGCGATAGGCGTTGAGGATACGGAACTCCATCGGGTCCATGCCGATCAGATGAGCGAGCTTGTCCATCTGGCATTCGATCGCAAAATCCATCGCGGTGACCCCGAAGCCGCGCATGGCGGTGGCCGGCGTGCGGTTGGTGAACACACAGTAGACGTCGCCATAGACGTTCGGAATCGTGTAGGGGCCCGGCAAATGCGCGGCGCATTTGACCGCGGCGTAGCTGGACAGCCTCGTATAGGCACCGCTGTCGAAATAGGCGCGCACCTTGCGCGCCACGATGCGACCGTCGCGCATGACGCCATCCTTGATGTAGATGCGCTCGGCGCCGCGCGGCGGGCCGTATTGCATCTCTTCCTCGCGCCCGAACACGTAGCGCACCGGCCGGCCGGTCAGCATCGCGCCCAAGATGCAGAGCGGCTCGGTGAGCGTATCCACCTTGCCACCAAAACCGCCGCCCACCGTGCCGCCGATGAAATGGAAGGTGTTGGAAGGAAGATCCAGAATCTTGGCGCAGGTGTCGACCGAGAAGAACAACGCCTGCGTCGAGGTGTAGACGATATAGCGGCCATTGGTATCGGGCGCCGCGATCGAGCCGTTGGTCTCGGTCGGCGCATGCTCGATCGGCGACATCTGGTAGCGTTGTTCGAGGACGTGATCGGCCCCCGCAAGCCCGCGTTCGACGTCACCGAAGCGCAGCTTCTGGTGATCGTAGACCTCGTGATAGGTGAAGGTGTTCTTGGGATAGGTTTCGTTGACCACGGGCGCGCCGGCCTTCAGCGCCTCCTCGACATCGAACACCGTCGGCAGCGGCTCGTAGTCGACGCGCACCTTCGCCATCGCTTCGTAGGCTTCGCGAGGGCTGTCCGCGACCACTGCCACGATCGGCTCGCCCTTGTAGCGCACCTTGTCGACCGCCAGCGACGGCTCGTCGTCCTTGCCGAAATTGATCAGGCTCAGCAGCGTGTTGAGATTACGCGGGACGTCGCTGCCCTTGATGATCCGCCGCACGCCCTGTGAGCGCTCCGCTTCCGCGCTGTCGATGCGCCTTATGC
>JAFAUV010000261.1 GCA_019243075.1 Bradyrhizobium sp. | reverse complement strand
AGGGCCGCGAGAACTCGAAAGAGTACTGGCACTACTGCCTGGACCATGTGCGCGAGTATAACCAGTCCTATAATTTCTTCTCCGGCATGAATGCCGATGCGGTCGCCCGCTACCAGAAGGACGCGATGACCGGGCACCGCCCGACCTGGAAGATGGGCGCCAATGGCAGCCCCGGCAAAGGCAAGGGCGCTGCCGCGGCCGATCTCGACGGCGCCGCCGACCCCTTCAGCATGTTCACCGAACTCGGTGGTGGCGGCGGACGCTTCCGAGCGGGGCCCGAGGCCGAACCGAAGGTGGAGACGCGAAAGGTCTTCAATGCCGAGCGCAGAGCATTGCAGGTGATGGGGCTTGGTCCGGACGCCACGCTGGAAGATGTCAAGATCAAATACAAGGCGCTGGTAAAGCAGCATCATCCGGACGCCAACGGCGGCGACCGCTCGACCGAGGATCGCCTGATCGAGATCATCAAGGCCTATAACTATCTCAAGACCGTGGTGCGCGCGGGCTGAAACCGGCGCGCTCCGATCATTGACTCACGCCTGCGCGGCAGCGGGAATCCTCCCGACATAGGAAGAACTCGGCCGGATCAGGCGTCCGGTCCGTTGCTGCTCGCGGGCGTGCGCGGTCCAGCCGGCCGCGCGGGCGACGGCAAAAATTGGCGTGAATGCCCGTCGCGGAATGGCGAGCGCGTCGAGCAGAATCGCGGTGAAGAACTCGACATTGGTTTCCAGCGGCCGGTTCGGATTCTTGCGCCGCAGCGCTTCGCGGATATAGGTTTCTACCTCGCTGGCAAAGGGCAGGTCGGCGCCGTCGGCGGCCAGCCGCTCGATTGCAGCTTTCAGGACGTCCGCGCGGGGATCGCGAACCCGGTAGACCCGATGGCCAAAACCCATCAGCCGTTCGCCGCGCGCCAACGCGTCGTCGACCCAGGGTTTGATGCGCTCGCGCGTGCCGATTGCGTCCAGCATCTCCAACACCGGCTCCGGCGCGCCGCCATGCAGCGGACCGGTCAGGGCGCAGTAGCCCGCTGTGACCGCTGCAAACAAATCCGCCTGCGTCGAGGCCACCACGCGGGTTGCGAAGGTCGAGGCGTTCATGCCGTGGTCGCAGACCGTGACCAAATAGGTGTCGAGCGCGGCGACCTCGCGCGGCTCTGCTTTATGGCCGAGCAGCATCTTGAGCGTATCGGCCGCATGGCTCGTATTCGGGTCAGGAGCGACGGGCGGATTGCCCTTGGCCTGCTGCACCAAGGCGCCGGCGATGACGGGAAATGCGCCGACAATGGTCGCGTCGTTCTCGAGCCCGCCTTCCGCACGCAGCCCGGCGACGGCAACTCGAAAACCGTCGACGATCGACATTCCTCGCGTAGCCGGCAACAACTCGGGCAGGCGGGTGAAAGCGCGTTCGCGCGCGAGGCCGAGAGCCGCGCGGATGTCGGCTTCAGTCAGCGACCTGCCTGTCGCGCCGTTCCAGAGCCGCGCGGTGACGCTCTCGAAACTCGCATGGCCTGCGAGGTCGCTGACGTGCTCGCCTGCGATGATCAATTCGCCGCGCTCGCCATCGACATGGCTCAACACGGTCTCGGCGGCGGGAACGCCGTCCAGACCAATCTGGCTTTTAGCGAGGAGCATATTCATGACCGGATCTCCTTTCAGCCCAAGGGGCAACATCCGAAAGATCGGTCCGCTCGACAGATTGATCAATCTTGATTATATAAATCAACATGAAAAAATCCGCCGAGCTCTACCTTTCCGCCCGGGAAGCGGCCGCCGAACTCGCAATCTCCCCGGCCACGCTCTACGCCTATGTCAGCCGCGGACTGGTCCGCTCCGAGCCGTCGCCCGACTCGCGCAGCCATCGCTACCGGGCGGAAGACATTCGTGGCCTGAAGGAGCGGCGCGCGCCGCTCGCAGTCGAACCGCGGGGCTTCCGGAGCTTTGATCCCGATCTGCCGGTGATGGATTCGGCGATCGCGACAATCACCCAGGAAGGAGCGATCTACCGCGGGGTGAACTGCATCGAACTTGCGGAAAAGGACACGCTCGAACACACCGCTACGCTGCTTTGGGATGTGACCGGCGTCGATCCATTTGCGGCTGACAACTGCCCCCATGCCTCGGACGAGATGCGGGCGATCGCAACGGCCGCGCGCCGTGCGGCGCCGATCGATCGCGCCATTGCCGTGCTGGCGCTCGCAACCAGTGCCGATCCCGGTGCTTTCACCCGCGCAGCGGAGGGACGGGCCGTGGTCGGCGCCCGCATTTTGCGGCTTCTCGTGGCGACCATGCTCAATGCCGAACCTTCGAGCGAAGTGCTGCACCAGCAGATCGCGAAGGTCTGGGCGCCGGACAACAAGCAGGCGCCCGATCTGATCCGCCGGGCCTTGGTGCTGCTCGCCGATCACGAGTTGAACGCGTCCACATTCACGGTCCGTTGCGCCGCTTCCACCGGGCTCAATCTCTATGACTCCATCATCGCCGGGCTTGCCGCCCTGAAAGGCCCGATGCATGGCGGCGCCGGCGTGCTGGCGTCGCGGCTGGTGAAGACGCTGACCGACCATGACGTGGAGCCGGTGATCCGCGAACGCGTGGCGCTGGGCGAGCGTTTTGCAGGGTTCGGCCACGGCGTCTACAAGCGGGGCGATCCGCGCGCAATGTCGCTCCTGAATGCCCTGGCGCGCGCCGGCGCGGCACGCAAATTCACCAAGGAGGTACCGGAGCGGATTGCCGAAGCCACCGGCGAATTCGTCAATATCGACTATGCCCTGGCCGTGCTGGCGCACAGCCTGCGGCTTGCCCCGGGCAGTGAACTGACGCTGTTTGCGATGGCCCGTGCCGTGGGCTGGATCGCTCATGCCAGCGAGCAGCTGCAATACGGCCGACTGATCCGGCCTCGTGCGCGCTATGTCGGCCCGGCCCCGGGCCGCGGCCGAAGCTCCCGATGAGAACCGAAGCCTATTTGGCCGGTCTTGCCGGCTCGATGGCGCCGCCCCCGTGCCGGCGCCGGATGGTCCAGATCGCGAGCCCGAGGATCAAGGCGCCGGCAATGACCAGCGGCATCCAGTGGTGCTTGGCGCTGCCGCCGCTGTGCTCGAAGACGCCGTATCGATCGAGCAACGACACCGCCATCACGCCAGGCAGTACATGGGCCGGCGCCCAGATCAGGATGGCGGGGATGTTGACGGCATAAAAGCGCGACGGAAGCATGCCGAGCGCGCCGGCCGTGATCGGCACGAAAGCACGAATCGGCGGCACGAAGCGCGCAAAGAACACCGCCCAGGGGCCCCAGCGCTTGAAGAAGGCTTCGCTCTGGGCGACCACGCGCGGATAGTGGGTCAGCGGCCAGCTCGCGAGGATTTCGCGCTGGGAGTGATGGCCGGCCCAGAACGCGGAGCCGTCGCCGAGCAAGGCACCGGCGGTCGCGGCAAGCAGCACCCATTGCAGCTTCAATTCCCCGTCCGGCACCAGCGCGCTCAACGCCAGAATGATGGTCGATCCGGGAATGACCGAACCCACCACGGGAACTGCTTCCAGAAGCGCGGCGAGGAAAAGCGTCAGGTAGGCGAGCCACGCATTGGCCGATACGAACGCTATCAGGGGATCGATATAGGGAGCCACAAAATTCCTGTACCGCTTGGGGCAGTTCGATTGCCCACCTAGCATAAGTAACGAGGGGCGCGGAAAGTGCCACATGAACCCGGCCAGCGCTGCGGCGCACGGCCGGCTCGATCGCGAAACGGGGCATGATTCGCAGGGCAGCCCTCCCAAAACCGCGCCTCACGCTTATCTTGATGAAAAAACAGCGGAACTTTGATCGGGGCGCGGGCTTCTGCCCATGCGCGCTCTCTGCTAGGCTCGTGAGACGCCCCAATCCGCAGCCACGCCCGTATATTCTGGTTTCGGGAACGCCCGGGACCTCGGAGGAGTAATGACGACCGCCGCCACGATCAACAAGCAGGAAATTTCCGGATTGCCGGACATGAAGGTGTCGGTCCGGCAGGTGTTCGGCATCGACAGCGACCTCGAAGTGCCGGCCTATTCCGGAGTCGATCCGCATGTGCCCGAGGTCGACGCCGATTACCGGTTCGACCGCGCCACCACCCTTGCCATTCTCGCGGGCTTTGCCAAGAACCGCCGCGTGATGGTCACCGGCTACCACGGGACGGGCAAGTCGACCCACATCGAGCAGGTTGCCGCGCGGCTGAACTGGCCCTGCGTGCGCGTCAATCTCGACAGCCATATCAGCCGGATCGATCTGGTCGGCAAGGACTCGATCGTGGTCAAGGATGGCAAGCAGGTCACCGAGTTCAAGGACGGCATCCTGCCCTGGGCGCTGCAGAACAACATCGCGCTGGTGTTCGATGAATATGACGCCGGCCGTCCCGACGTGATGTTCGTGATCCAGCGCGTGCTGGAAGTGTCTGGCCGGCTGACGCTGCTCGACCAGAACAAGGTGATCAAGCCGCACCCGGCGTTCCGCCTGTTCTCGACCGCCAACACCGTCGGCCTCGGCGACACCTCCGGCCTCTATCACGGCACCCAGCAGATCAACCAGGGCCAGATGGACCGCTGGTCGATCGTCACCACGCTGAACTACCTCACCCATGACGAGGAAGTCGAAATCGTGCTGGCCAAGGCGCATCACTACCGTAGCGCGGAAGGACGCGACATCGTCAACAAGATGGTGCGGCTGGCTGACCTTACCCGCAACGCGTTCGCCAATGGCGATCTCTCGACGGTGATGAGCCCGCGCACGGTGATCACCTGGGCGGAAAACTCCGAAATCTTCGGCGACATCGGCTTTGCGTTCCGCGTCACCTTTCTCAACAAATGTGACGAGCTGGAACGGTCGCTGGTGGCGGAATTCTATCAGCGCTGCTTCAATGCGGAGCTCGCGGAATCCGCCATCAACGTGGCGCTTTCCTGAAGCGTCACGCGGCGAGGCGCGATGACCACGTCCAACAGCAAGTTCCGTACCGGAAGCAAAGAGGCGCCGACCGAGCCGTTCAAGCGCGCGGTCAGCGCGTGCCTGCGCGCGATCGCGCGGGCGCCGGAATTGGAAGTGAGCTTTGCCGCCGAACGCCCGGGCCTTGCGCCCGGCAAGGCGCGGCTGCCGGAGCCTGCGCGCAAGATGACCAAGCGCGACGCGGCGATCGTTCGCGGCCATGCGGATTCCATCGCGCTGAAACTCGCCTGCCACGATCCCAAGGTGCATCGCAGGCTGATGCCGGGCAACCCGCAGGCGCGCGGCGTGTTTGAGGCCGTCGAGCAGGCCCGCGTCGAGGCGATCGGGGCGCGACGGATGTCGGGCGTTGCCAAAAACCTCACCGCGATGCTCGACGATCATTTTCATCGCGGGAAATATGACGAGATCACCGACCGCGCGGACGCGCCATTGTCGGATGCGCTGGCCATGCTGGTGCGCGAGCGCCTGACCGGTCTTGCGCCGCCCGCCGCCGCAAAGAAGATGGTCGACCTGTGGCGGCCGACGCTCGAGGACAAGATCGGCTCGCGGCTCGATCGGCTTGCCCGCGTCACCGAGGACCAGGCCAGGTTCGGCGATCTCGTGCACGATTTGCTTTCGGCGCTCGACCTCGGCGACGATCGGAACGCCGAGGCCGACGAGGACGAGAACGAGGACGACAACCGCGACGGCGACAATGACCAGTCCGGCGCGGAGGGCTCGCCCGATGCGGAGTCCGCCCAGGAGATGAGCGCCGACCAGGCGGAAGCCAGCACGGACGAAATGTCCGACAGCGCGATGGAAAGCGCGCAGGCTTCCACCAGCGACACCTTTGACGATGGCGAGCTCGGCGACGACGAGACCCCGGGCGAGGCGACGCGTCCGAACTCCCGTGGGCAGAACGAACCGCGCGGGCCGGAATATCACGCCTTCGCGCCGAAATTCGACGAGGTGATCGCGGCCGAGGACCTCTGCGACCATGACGAGCTGGAGCGCCTGCGCTCCTATCTCGACAAGCAGCTCGCCCATCTGCAGGGTATCGTCGCGCGGCTCGCCAACCGCCTGCAGCGCCGGCTGATGGCGCAGCAGAACCGCGCCTGGGAGTTCGACCTCGAAGAGGGCATTCTGGACCCCGCGCGGCTGTCGCGGGTGGTGACCGATCCCTATCACCCGCTCTCCTTCATGCATGAGAAGGAAGCGACCTTCCGCGATACGGTGGTGACCTTGTTGCTCGACAATTCCGGCTCGATGCGAGGCCGCCCGATCACGGTCGCCGCGACCTGCGCCGATATTCTCGCCCGCACGCTGGAGCGCTGCGGCGTCAAGGTCGAGATTCTGGGGTTTACCACCCGCGCCTGGAAGGGGGGGCAGTCGCGCGAAGCCTGGCTTGCAGCCGGCAAGCCGCCGAATCCCGGCCGCCTCAACGATCTTCGCCACATCATCTACAAGGCGGCGGACGCGCCGTGGCGGCGCTCGCGCAAGAATCTCGGTCTGATGATGCGCGAGGGCCTGCTCAAGGAAAACATCGACGGCGAGGCGCTGGACTGGGCGCACAAGCGCCTGCTCGGACGCGCCGAACAGCGCAAGATCCTGATGATGATCTCCGACGGCGCGCCGGTCGACGATTCCACGCTGTCGGTCAATCCCGGCAACTATCTCGAGCGGCACCTGCGCCACATCATCGAGGAGATCGAGACCCGCTCGCCGGTGGAGCTGATCGCGATCGGCATTGGCCACGACGTCACGCGCTATTACCGCCGCGCGGTCACCATCGTGGATGCCGAGGAGCTCGGCGGCGCCATCACCGAGAAGCTCGCCGAGCTCTTCAGCGAGACCCATAATGCCCCGCCGGCTTCGCGTGGCCATGGGCGCCGGCTGCATTCCTGAACGCCAATGCCCGTGACCGTAAGCCGCCGCCGCGTGCTGGGCTATGCGGCGGGGCTTTCGGCGGTCACCGCGCCGCAAATCCTGCTGGCGCCATCGGCGGCCGAAGAGCCTCCGAAGCCCGCGGCCAAGGACGAGACCTTCGTCGCAGCGCCAGTGTCGATCGATGTCGCCGCGCGCCCGATCGCGTCCTTCGATCCCCGCGACCGCTCGCATGTGCGTTTCGGCTCGCTGGAATGGAGAAGCGGCCTGGTCCTGACCTCGGCCTTTCGCGGGTTCGGCGGGCTGTCGGGGCTGCGGCTTGATCCCAAGGGCGAAAAGTTCATCGCGCTGAGCGACAAGGGAAGCTGGTTCACCGGCCGCATCGTCTATGCGGGCCGCGAGATGATGGGGCTCGCCGATGTCGAAGCCTCGCCGATGCTCGGGCCTGACGGCAAGCCGATTACCGCGCGCGGCTGGTTCGATTCCGAATCGCTCGCGATCGACGGATCGCTGGTCTATGTCGGGCTCGAGCGCGTCAATCAGGTGCTGCGTTTCGATTTCTCCAAGGGCTTTACGCGCTCGCGCGGCGAGGTGGTGGCGATGCCGCCGGCGGTGAAGAAGCTGCCGTACAACAAAGGCCTTGAGGCTCTCGTCGTCGTGCCCAGCGGCCAGCCGCTGGCCGGCACGCTGATTGCGATCTCCGAGCGCGGTCTCGACGCGCGGGGCAATCTGATCGGCTTCCTGGTCGGCGGACCGTCGCCGGGACAGTTTTCCGTCCGCCGCACCGACAATTTCGATATCAGCGACGCCGTGCTGCTGCCGTCGGGCGATTTGCTGGTGCTGGAGCGGAAATTTTCGTGGCTCGCCGGGATTGGCATCCGCATCCGCCGCATCCCGCTGAAATCCGTGGCACCCGGCGCGCTGGTCGACGGCCCTTCCATCTTCGAGGCTGACCTTGGACAGGAGATCGACAACATGGAGGGTATCGAGGCCCATGTCACGCCGGAGGGCGACACCGTGCTGACCATGGTCTCCGACGATAATTTCTCCCTGCTCCAGCGCACGCTGCTCTTGCAATTCACGCTTGTTGAATGAGCCTCGGGATGCCGGTAGCCGTCGGGACGGCATGAGCCCCGCCAAGCGTGCATGGCGAGGCCGGCGGGTTTGGTGCTGGTCATCGCAGCGTCGCGATCTATCATCGTCACTCCCGCCGATCCCCCATCCCGGATTTCCCCCATGAGCGCCCTGTTTTCCCCGATCGAGCTGCGCGGCCTCAAGCTCGCCAACCGCATCATGGTGTCGCCGATGTGCCAGTATTCGGCGATCGACGGCTCGGCCAGTGACTGGCATTTCACCCACATCAACAATCTCTCGCTGTCGGGCGCTGCGATGTTCTGCATCGAGGCCACCCATGTCGAGGCGATCGGGCGCATCACGCCGGGATGTCTCGGGCTTTACAGCGACGCCAATGAGGCGGCGCTGAAACCAATCCTGGATTCGGTGCGCAGGCATTCGAAGGCTGCGGTGGCGATGCAGCTCGCCCATGCCGGCCGCAAGGGCTCCAGCCAGCGCCCTTGGGAGGGCGGGCAACAGATCGCGCCCGACGCCCAGCACGGCTGGCAGACGGTGGCGCCGTCCGCCGTCCCGCACAAGGACGGCGAACTGCCGCCGACCGCGCTCGACCATGCCGGTCTGGCTCGCATCCGCGACGCCTTTGTCGCGGCGGCGGGACGCGCCGAACGGCTCGGCATCGATGCGCTGGAGCTGCATGGCGCGCACGGCTATCTGATGCACCAGTTCCTGTCGCCGATCGCCAACAGGCGCACCGACCAATATGGCGGCTCGCTCGAAAACCGCATGCGCTATCCGCTCGAAATCTACGACGCCGTGCGCGCGGTGTTTCCGCGCCACAAGCCGATCGGCGTGCGGGTCTCCGCGACCGACTGGGTCGAGGGCGGCTGGGACGTGGCGCAAACCATCGAATTTTCCAAGGAGCTGAAGAAACGCGCCGTCGACTGGATTGATGTCTCCTCCGGCGGCGTCTCGCCTCTTCAAAGGATTCCGCTCGGCCCCGGCTACCAGGTGCCGCTGTCGCGGGCGGTGAAGGAAGCTGCGGGGGTCACCACGATCGCCGTCGGCCTGATCACGGAAGCGAAGCAGGCCGACGACATCATCGCCTCCGGCAAGGCCGATCTCGTCGCGCTCGCACGCGGTATGCTCTACGACCCGCGCTGGGGCTGGCATGCGGCCGCCGAACTTCACGGCGAGGTGACGGCGCCGCCGCAATATTGGCGCTCGCAGCCCGCAAACCAGAAAGCCCTGTTCGGCCCGACGAGCTTCGGCGCGCGGTGAGCGGGAACCGTTCGCCGCTTCGCCGGTTGCTTGCCAGGTTTGTTGCCGAGCCCGGATAGGATATGCTCCCTTGCCGGTGACCCGCAGGGGGTAGGCCATGCGAAGATTTGCCCACGTGCTCGAACGCATCGGCCTGGCGATGGCAGGCGCAGCCTGCGGTCTGTTCGTCTCCGCCCATGTCGGCTCCAGCATTGCCGCGCTGACTTCGCAGGCCTTTCTCCTGGTCATGATGATCCTGGGCGCCATCGCCTTCTATCTCGGCATCGACACGCCGCAACTGGCGTTCCATTCCGAGGACGGCGACATCAGCGTCGATGCGGCGGAATTCCTGAGCTCGGTCGGAACCTTCCTTGCGACCCTGACGGCATTCGTCTCGGTCGGCATCATCATCCTGCGCGGCGAGCCCCATATC
>JAFAUV010000229.1 GCA_019243075.1 Bradyrhizobium sp. | reverse complement strand
TCCTGCGGCAGCCGTTTCAAAAAATACGCGAGGTCGTCCGTGTCCTCGGGCAGGAAAAGCGCCTGCGCCGGTCCGCCGACGCGAAACCAGGTCAGTTCCGCCAGCGACTGGTTCGCCAGCAGCCGCCCGCGCAATTCCGGCATCGCGGCCTTCAGCTCGGGCGTGATGTCGGGAAATGCCACGCTCACCCCAGCGCCTTCAACTCGCCGGGCAGTGCGTGGGCCCATTGCGTGATGTTGCCGGCACCGAGACAGACGACGAGGTCGCCAGATCTGGCGAGGCGCTTGACAATGGCGGCGAGATCGGAAGCTTTCGGCAGCGGGATCACCTTGCGATGACCGTGTGCGCGCAGGCCGGTCACGAAGTGATCGCGGTCGACGCCTTCGATCGGCGTCTCGCCCGCGGGATAGACCTCAGCCACCACCACGGCGTCGGCATCGCTGAAGCAGGTGCAGAATTCCTCGAACAGCGATTGCAGCCGCGTATAGCGATGCGGCTGCACGACGGCGATGATCTTGCCGCCGGCCGATTCGCGCGCAGCCTTCAGCACCGCGGCGATCTCCACCGGATGGTGACCGTAATCGTCGATCACGGCAATGCCATCATATTCGCCGGTGCGCGTAAAGCGCCGCTTGACCCCGCCAAAGCCCGCCAGCGCTTCACGGATCGCTTCGTCGCCAAGGCCGAGCTGATGCGCGACCGCAATCGCCGCCGTCGCATTCGAGGCGTTATGCCGTCCCGGCATCGGCAGCGTGATGTCCGATATCTCATGCATGGCGCCGGTCTTGCGGTCACGGATCGCGACCTTGAATGTCGAGCCGCCGCCGGTCGGCATGAGATCGACCAGCCGCGCGTCGGCCTGCGGGTTGTGGCCGTAGGTGATGATGCGGCGATCCTCGATCTTGCCGACCAGCGCCTGCACCACCGGATGATCGGTGCACAGCACGGCAAAGCCGTAGAACGGCACGTTCTCGACGAAGGCGCGGAACGCGTCCTGGATCGCCTCAAAGGTCTTGAAATGATCGAGATGCTCCGGGTCGATGTTGGTGACGATGACGACGTCGGCCGGCAGTTTCAGGAACGTGCCGTCGCTCTCGTCCGCCTCGACCACCATCCAGTCGCCCGCGCCCAATCGCGCATTCGAGCCATAGGCATTGATGATGCCGCCATTGATGACGGTCGGATCAAGTCCGCCGGCGTCGAGCAGGGTCGCGACCATCGTGGTCGTCGTGGTCTTGCCGTGAGTGCCGGCAATCGCGACGCAGCTCTTCAGCCGCATCAGTTCGGCGAGCATTTCCGCGCGGCGCACCACGGGAATGCGTTGCGCGCGCGCCGCCATCAGTTCCGGGTTGTCGCGCCTGATCGCCGTCGAGACCACGACCACGTCGGCGCCGTCGACATTCTCGGCCTTGTGGCCGAGGGTGACCTTCACGCCCTTTTCCTTCAGGCGAGTCACATTGCCGCCGTCGGCCGCGTCCGAGCCCTGCACGGTGTAGCCGAGATTGCACAGGACCTCGGCGATGCCGCTCATGCCGATGCCGCCGATGCCGACGAAGTGGATGGGTCCGATCTCGCGCGGCAGTCTCATGCAATGTTCCCCAACAAATCGGCGGCGCCGGCTACTGGATGCCCCGCTTTCGCGGGCAATGACAAGGGGTTTTCCCTCAAATTCCCGCCGTCTTCACCACCAGATCGGCCAGCCGTTCGGCGGCATCGAGGCGCCCGACGCTGCGGGCGGCGGCGGCGATGGCGGCAAGGCGCTGCGGCTCGGCGGCGAGCGCGGATATTTCGGCGGCCAGCCGGTCGGTGGTGAACTCGACTTGCGCGATCCTGATCGCCCCGTTCGCCTGCGACAGCACGCCGGCATTGGCGAACTGGTCCTGGTCGATCGAGCCCGGCAGCGGCACCAGGATCGACGGCCGCCCGATTGCGGCGAGTTCCGCCACGGTGCCCGCGCCGGAGCGCGACACCACGAGATGGTTCGAGGCGAGGCGCGCCGGCAAATCGGTGAAGAACGGCGCCAGCTCGGCCTGGATCTTCAGCCGGTCATAGACCGCGCGGACGCGGACCATGTCCTCCTCGCGCACCTGCTGGGTCAGGATCAGCCGGCCCCAAAGCGCCGGATCGAGCCGCTCGATCGCCCCGGGCACGATGTCGCTCATCACGCGCGCACCCTGGCTGCCGCCGACCACGAGCAGGCGGAACGGGCCATTGGTCTCGGGCGCCGCGTAAGTCGTGGCGGCAGCGTTGAGGATGGCGGGGCGCATCGGCGTGCCGACGGTCGTCGCCCTTGCCGACAATGCGGGATCCCGATCGAGCACGCCGGGCAACGAGGTGGCGATCGCGCTGACATGGCGGGCGAGGAATCGGTTGGCGCGGCCGAGCACCGCGTTGGCGTCATGAATGATGCTCGGGATGCCGGCGAGCCGCGCGGCGATCAGCGGCGGCAGCGTCGGGTAGCCGCCGAAGCCGACGACGGCGGCGGGCTTACGGCGGCGCATCAGCCTGAATGCGGACAGCGTGCCGGTCGAGAGCGTGACGACGGCGTGGGCAAGCTGCAGCGGGTTGCGGCCGCGCGCCGTCTCGCTCGCCACCACATCGATCATCTCCCTGGAGAACAGCCCGCTATATTTCAGTGCGCGGTCATCGGTGACGAGGCGGACACGAAGCCCGCGCTCGATGAGCTCGCCCCCGAGTGCCTCGGCGGGAAACAGGTGCCCGCCGGTACCGCCCGCGGCGAGCAGGATGAGGGGTGCGGTGGATTCCATGGGCGGCGCTTTTACAGGCAAACCGCCGTCATGGCGAGGAGCGAGAGCTTCGCTTCGCTCGCAATGCCGACGGATCGACTACACGTAAGCCGGCGCGGTACCCGCCTCGCCCAGCGCCGCCAATTCGCTGCGCGGCCGGAGCCGCGTCAGGGCCAGCATCATGCCGACGCCGTAGGCCAACGAGACGATCGACGAGCCGCCATAGGAGATGAATGGCAAGGTCATGCCCTTGGCCGGGATGAGCTGCAGATTGACCGCCATGTTGATCGCGGCCTGCACGCCGAACATGATGGCAAGGCCCGATGCCGCAAAGCGCGCGAACATGTCCTCGTTGGCATAGGCCCGCGACAACGCGCGGATTACGACAAAGGCGAACAGGGCGAGCAACGCCAGACACAGGACGATGCCGAACTCTTCGGCGGCGACTGCGAACACGAAATCGGTGTGGCTGTCGGGCAGGCTGCGCTTGGCGATGCCCTCGCCCGGCCCGAGGCCGAACCAGCCGCCATTGGAGAAAGCCTCCATCGCGGTGTCGACCTGGAACGTGTCCCCCGAGGCGGGATTCATGAAGCGCTTGATGCGGCCGGCGACGTGCGGCACCAGAAGATAGGCGCCGAACAGCCCGGCACCGGCAGCGCCGGCCAATCCCGCCACCCAGATCATGCGCATGCCGGCGATGAAGAACAGCGCGCCCCACACCATCAGGATCAGCATGGTCTGGCCGAAATCGGGCTCCAATACCAGCATCGAGACCAGCATCAGCAATAGCACCAGCGCCATCGAGGTGGCGGGCATTTCCGGCCGCCTGGTCGATTCCGCGAACAGCCAGGCGGCGATCACGACAAAGGCGGGCTTTGCGGATTCGGAGGCCTGGATGTTGAGGCCGAGCAGCGTGATCCAGCGCCGCGAACCCTTCACTTCGGGGCCGATCACGAGCGTCGCGACGATCAGCACGACCGAGATCGCGAACACGATCAGCGCGCTGCGGCGGATCTGCTTCGGCGACATGAAGGAGACGCCGATCAGCACGATGAAGGACGGCAGCAGGAACATCACATGATGGTTGAAGAAGTGGAAGGGATCGAGCCCGATCCGGACCGCGACCGCCGGGCTCGCCGCCAGCGACAGCACGATGCCGGAGAGCATCAGCGCAGTGATCGCCCCGAGCAGCGGCCGGTCCACCGTCCACCACCAGTCCGACAGCGGGTTGCGTTCTTCGCGGGAGAGCATGGGCTAGGTCCCCGGGGCCAAAGCGTGCTCCATTGGCGCCCATGGTGGTTTCCAAGAGGTTAATGGATTTCAGATGTTTCGAGGTCCGGCTCGGCGTCGCCGAGGATTCCGCCCGTGGTCCGGCCAAGCGAACGACGTGAGCGCAGAACCGACAGCGCGAATCAAACCACCGGCTTTACGCCCGGCAGCGCGTTGACGAGCTCGCGGAACTTGGCGCCGCGGATCTCGAAATTGCGGTACTGGTCGAAGGAGGCGCAGGCCGGCGACAGCAGCACCACGGGATCGTGCAGTCCCGATGCCTCGGCATCGCGCGCCGCGTTTGCCACGGCGACATCGAGCGTCTCGGAAATCTCATGCGCCACGCTGTTCCCGAGCGTGCCGGCAAATTCCTGCGCGGCCTCGCCGATCAGATAGGCCTTGCGGATGCGCGGGAAATAATCGGCGAGGCCGATGATGCCGCCGGCCTTCGGCTTGCCGCCCGCGATCCAGAAGATTTGCGAAAACGACGACAGCGCATGCGCGGCAGCATCCGCATTGGTGCCCTTGGAATCGTTGACGAACAGCACATGGCCGCGGCGGCCGACCTGCTCCATGCGGTGGGCAAGGCCGGGAAAGCTGCGCAAGCCGTTCTGCAGCACCTCGCGGGCGACGCCGAGCGCTTCCGCACAGGCCGAGGCGCAGGCCGCGTTCTGCGCATTGTGCAGGCCGCGCAATGAGCCGATGCCGCCGATGCGCGCGAGCTCGCGGCTGGCCCCGCCGGAGGCGCGCAGGATCGTCTCGCGCTCGACATAGACGCCGTCGGCGAGCGGATTTCTCACGGACACGCGCACCACGCCGTGGCCGGCGCGATCGAGGCGATCGGCAATGTTGCGGCAGAAGATGTCATCGACGCCGACGATCGAGGTCCCCTGCTTCTGCACGCCCGCGACCAGCCGCTCCTTCACCGCGGCATAATTATCCAGCGTGCCGTGGCGGTCGACGTGATCCTCGCTGATATTGATCAGGATGCCGACGCTCGGATCGAGCGAGGGCGTGAGATCGATCTGGTAGGACGACATCTCGATCACATGGACGCGGCCCATGCGCGGCGGTTGCAGCGACAGGATCGCGGTGCCGATATTGCCGCCCATCTGGGTGTCGTAGCCCGCGACCTTCGTCAGATGCGCGATCAGCGCGGTGGTGGTCGACTTGCCGTTGGTGCCGGTGATCGCAACGAACGGCGCGTTCGGCGCGTAGCGGCGACGCTCGCGGCAGAACAGCTCGATGTCGCCGATCACCTCGACGCCGGCTTCGCGCGCCAAGAGCACGCTCCAATGCGGCGCCGGGTGCGTCAGCGGCGCGCCGGGGGTCAGGATCAGCGCGGCGAAATTTTTCCAGGAGACGCTGCGAAGCTCAGCGGTGAAGAAGCCAGCCTGGGCTGCCTTGGCGACATTGTCGGCATTGTCGTCGCCGGCGACGACTTCGGCGCCGCCGGCCTTTAGCGCGTGGCAGCTTGCCAGCCCGGAGCCGCCCAGGCCGAACACGGCGACCGTCTTGCCGGCAAAGGAGGTGACCGGAATCATGGGATCAGCGCAGCTTCAGCGTGGAGAGACCGGCGAGGGCCAGCATCACCGAGATGATCCAGAAGCGGATCACGATCTGCGGCTCGGTCCAGCCGAGCTGCTCGAAATGGTGGTGGATCGGCGCCATCTTGAACACCCGCTTGCCGGTCATCTTGAAGGAGACGACCTGCACGATCACCGACACCGCCTCCAGCACGAACAGGCCGCCAATCACCGCGAGCACGATCTCGTGCTTGACCGCGACCGCGACCGAACCAAGCATGCCGCCGAGCGCGAGCGAACCGGTGTCGCCCATGAAGATCGAGGCCGGGGGCGCGTTGAACCAGAGGAAGCCGAGGCCGGCCCCCAACACCGCGCCGCACAGCACCGCCAGCTCGCCGGTGCCGGCGACATAATTGATTTGCAGATAGTCGGAGAACACCGCGTTGCCGACGAGATAGGCGATCAGCCCGAAGCTCGCGGAGGCGATCATCACGGGCACGATGGCGAGCCCGTCGAGGCCATCGGTCAGATTGACGGCATTGCCGGCGCCGACGATGACGAAGGCGCCGAAGATCACGAAGAACCAGCCGAAATTCACCACCAGTTCCTTGAAGAACGGGATAGCGAGCGAGGTCGACGACACGTCGCGGCCGAGCTTAACCAGCGCGTAACAGGCGGCGAGCGCGATCAGCCCTTCGAGCAGGAGGCGCAGCTTGCCGCCGAAGCCGCCCGCGGTCTGCTTGGTCACCTTCAGATAGTCGTCATAAAAGCCGACAAAGCCGAAGCCGAGGGTCACGGCGAGCACGATCCAGACATAAGGATTGAGCGGGTTGGCCCAGAGCAGGGTCGAGACCACGAGGCCCGACAGGATCATCAGCCCGCCCATGGTGGGCGTGCCCTTCTTGGCGATGATGTGGGATTGCGGTCCGTCGAGGCGGATCGGCTGGCCCTTGCCCTGGCGCAGGCGCAGATGATCGATGATCCAGGGCCCAAACAGGAACACGAACAGCGCGCCGGTGACGACAGCGCCGCCGGTGCGGAAGGTGATGTAGCGGAAGACGTTCAGCGCCGTGCGCAGCGCGCCGAGCCACGGCGGAAACGTATTGGAAAGCTCGATCAGCCAATAAAACATTCCGTTTCCGCCCTAACTACGTTCGCGCGCTCCCATCATAGCCGCCGCTCCGGCACGAGTGAGGCGAAGATGAACGGCGACACAAATCCCTCTTTTACGCTCTTGCTTGCAGCGCAGCCAGAAGACCGGGCACGAACTTGTTCACCCAGAACATCTTTTTGCTGCCCTTGACAACCACCACGTCACCGTCGCCGAGCAGGGCTGCAATCTCCTTCGGCTGCAGCGTTGCCGGATCCTCCTGCCATCCGAGCCGCTTGCCGCAGGGCAGCAGCCGGTACAGGTGCTGCATCAGCGGGCCGACGCAGTAGATGCCGTCGATGTCGTCAAGATGTCCTGCCAAAGCTTCGTGATAGGCCGGTCCCTCGGGTCCGAGCTCCAGCATGTCGCCCAGGATCGCGATCCGGCGGCCCTTGTTCATCACGCGCGCCTTGAGGCTGTCGAGCGCCGCGACCATGCTGGCCGGATTGCCGTTGAAGCTGTCGTCGACGACGGTGACGCCGCCGGCAGCCTGCTCCACGCCGCGCCCGGTCATGATGCCGACCTCGCCCACTCTGGCCGCCAGCGACGCCACGTCGAGATCGGCCGCATGAACCGAGGCAAGTGCGGCCAGCGCATTGTGCAGGCGATGCGGCGCGCCCGGCGTCACGCTGAACACGATCCGCTTGCCGGCAATTTCGGCGGCAACGTCCCAGCTTCCGCCATGAGCCGAATGCTTCAACTCGCGCACCTCGGAGCCTTCGCCGAAGCGGATGACCTTGCCGCTCCATTCCGGTGCATCGACGCCGACCGGCAGCACGAGCGTGCCGTCCTTCAGGCCGCGCGCGATTGCGACCTTCTCGCGCCGAATCGCTTCCAGGCTGCCGAGCTTTTCCAGATGCACCGGCTGGACGTTCACCACCAGCGCGACGGTCGGGCGGGTCAATTCGCTGAGGCGCTCGATTTCGCCGGGCTGGTTCATGCCCATCTCGACGACCCAGAGGCTCGCATCAAGGCGCGCATTGCACAGCGTGAGCGGCACACCCCAGAAATTGTTGAAGCTCGACGGGCTCGCATAGGCGTTTGGATAGGCCGCGATGAACTCCTTGGTGCTGGTCTTGCCCGCGCTGCCGGTGAGCCCGATCACAGGACCGTTGAAGCGCGCCCGCGCGGCGCGTGCCAAGCCCCAAAGACCGTCGATCAGCGTGTCCTTTACCACCAGTTGCGGGACCAAAATGCCCGCGACCGCGCGCGGCACGATCATCGCGACCGCGCCGGCCGCTTGCGCATTGGCCGCGAACTGCGAGCCCTCGCGCGCACTGGCAAAGCTCGAAACAAAGCCGCCGCTCGGCGTGCCGCTCAGCGCCACGAACAGGCTGCCCGGCTTCACCAGCCGGCTGTCTTGCGTCACGAACTCGATCGGCGTGCCGGGAAAATCGCCCGGCAACCGCAGCGCACGCGCGACTTCGGCAACGGTCCACAACGGCATCCTGCTCATGGCAGCCTCGAACCGAGCGCTGCCGCCACCGCATCGTGGTCGCTGAACGGCAAGGCCTTGTCGCCGACGATCTGCCCGGTCTCATGTCCCTTGCCGGCGACGAGCAGCGCGTCACCCTCCTGCAAGTCATCGATTGCGGCACGAATGGCGCCGGCGCGGTCGCCGATCTCGGTCGCACCCCTGGCGGCGGCCAGGATCGCCGCGCGGATGGTGGCCGGATTTTCGCTGCGCGGATTGTCGTCGGTGACGATCACGTGATCGGCGTTCTCGCTCGCGATCGCGCCCATCAGCGGTCGTTTGCCGGCATCGCGATCGCCGCCGGCGCCGAACACCACGACCAGCTTGCGCTTGGCGAAGGGTCGCAGCGCCTGCAGCGCCTTGGCCAGGGCGTCCGGCTTGTGGGCGTAATCGACAAAGATCGGCGCGCCATTGCGCTCACCCACCCGCTCCAGCCTGCCCTTGGCACCTTCGAGATGTTCGAGGCTCGCCAGCACCGCATCCGCGTCGCTGCCCGTTGCGATCGCCAATCCGGCCGAGACCAGCGCGTTCTCGATCTGGAAGTGGCCGACCAGCGGCAGAAGCAGCGAAGCTTGCTTGCCGCGATGTTCGAGCACAAGCCTTTGTGCAAAGCCGTCGATGCCGGCTGCGAGGAGACGAATGCCCTCGCCCTGCCCGTCACCCTGGCTGCCCACCGTGATCAGCCGCAGGCCGCACCCACGCGCCGCCTCGATCGCCCGCGCCGAATGCTCGTGGTCGGCCGAGATCACGGCAGCGCCGCCAGGCGGAAGGAGGTCGCGGAACAGGCGGAGCTTCGCGTCGAGATAATGCGCGACATCGGGATGATAATCCATGTGGTCGCGCGAGAGATTGGTGAAGCCGCCGGCTGTGATGCGTACGCCATCGAGGCGGTATTGATCGAGTCCGTGCGAAGAGGCCTCAAAGGCCAGATGCGTGACGCCCTCGCGCGCGATCTCGTCGAGTTGCCGATGCAGCGCGATCGGATCGGGCGTGGTCAGCGAGCCGTAGACCGTGCGCTTCGGCGACACCAGACCGATGGTTCCGATGCTGGCGGAAACATGTCCGAGCCGCCGCCAGATCTGGCGCGTGAAGGCGGCGACCGACGTCTTGCCGCTGGTGCCGGTGACGGCTGCGACCGTTTCCGGTTGTTGCGGGAAAAACCGGGCCGCGGCCAGCGCCAGCGCGCGGCGCGGGTTCGCGGTCGTGACGAACGGCACCGAGATCGATGGCGGCGGATGATCGCCGGCGACCGCGACCGCGCCCGCGGCGATCGCCGCGTCGATGAAACGCGCGCCGTCGGTCTTGCTGCCTGAAAGCGCGAAGAACAGCTCGCCCGGCTTTACCACGCGGCTGTCGGCGGCGATCCCGCTGACGGTGATCGAGCTGGTCGTCGGATCGATGTTCGCCTCGTCGCTGAAGAGGTCGCGAAGCTTCATATTCTTCCAGTGGTCGGAAAACCGCTACGGGCTTTTCCGGATCATGCTCCAGGGACTCAAAATGACGGCCGAGTACGGCTTTACTGCGTCGGCCTGGCTGCCGCAAGAATAAGTCGGTCGGGCGGCGGCAGGTCGAAACGCGGCTCGATGCCCAAGAGCGGGCAGATCCGGCTGATCACATTGGCGGCGGTCGGCACCGCGTTCCAGCCGGAGGTGATGAAGCCGTAGGTTTCCTTCAGCGGCTGCGGCTCGTCGAGCATGATCAGCAGCTGGTAGCGGGGCTTGTCCGCGGGCATGATCGCAGTGAAGGCGGTCAGCACGCGTTTCTTGGCATAGCGGCCGTTGACGACTTTTTCAGCGGTGCCGGTCTTGCCGCCGATGTAATAGCCGGCGACGTCGGCCTTGCGCGCGGTACCGATCTCGGCGTTGAGCCGCATCAAGAACCGCATCTTTTCCGAGGTCTCGGGCTTGATCACCCGCTTGGCCAGCGCCTGCGCCTCTTCCTCGGAGCGCTTGAGGAAGGTCGGCGGAATGAGCAGACCGCCATTGGCGAGCGCGCTGACGCCCATCACCGCCTGCAGCGGCGCGACGGCAATGCCGTGACCGAAGGCGATGGTGATGGTGTTCAGGTCGCCCCAATGCTTCGGCACGATCGGCATCGCGCTTTCCGGCAGCTCGGTGCGCAGCCGCTCGAGCTGCCCCATCTTGCGCAGGAAGGCCTTGTGCGCCTCGACGCCCTGCGACAACGCGATGCGCGCCGCGCCGATGTTGGAGGAGAAGGTGAAGACCTCCTTCATGCTGATGAAGCGGCCCTTTGGCTCGTCGTCATGGATGGCGAACTTGCCGTAATGCAGCGGCGCGCGCGCATCCCACTGCGAGTTGAGATCGTATTTGCCGGTGTCGAGTGCCATCGCCAGCGTGAACGCCTTGAAGGTCGAGCCCATCTCGTAGACGCCGGTGGTCAGGCGGTTGATGCGATCCGGGTCGTGCGCTTCCTTCGGGTTGTTGGGATCGAAGTCCGGCAGCGAGATCATCGCGATCACCTCGCCGGTCCTGACATTGGTGACGAGACCGGAGGCCGCCTTGGCGTGGAACTTGTCCTTCGCCTTCTGCAGCTC
>JAFAUV010000125.1 GCA_019243075.1 Bradyrhizobium sp. | reverse complement strand
TTGACCTGGCATTTCAATCGGCCCCCGGTGGTCGGTCTCGAATACGAGA
Source organism: Bradyrhizobium sp. (assembly GCA_019243075.1). Classification (GTDB taxonomy): domain Bacteria; phylum Pseudomonadota; class Alphaproteobacteria; order Rhizobiales; family Xanthobacteraceae; genus Bradyrhizobium. Next base: position 9,684 of record JAFAUV010000125.1, on the reverse strand, counting down.
TGGACTGCCGCTGCGTGCATCGCGAGAGAGTTTTGTGACGTGCGCCGGCAAATGGGCAGTGCCGGCACCCGTCGCGCCCTGCGCCGCAGATCACGCATGGTCCTCCTCACCAATGTGGTTGCGATTGTAGGACCTTTTGTAAGGAATGCTTAAATCCGGGTGACTTAGTTTGGTTCGCGCTATTGCAGGCCGCCCGACGTTGCGCGCCGTTCTTCTGGTTGGTTGAGAGGTCGCAATGTCGCGCTCATTGATTGAAATTGCAAAACTCAGCGTCGATTTGATATCGCGGCCGATCGAGCCTTCCTGGATCATCGAGGGCAGGCCGGAAGCGACCTGTTGCATTTTGTCGCAGAGCGCCGACGGTCTCGCCACCACCATGGTCTGGCACTGCACCGCGGGCAAGTTCAGCTGGCACTATGATTTCGATGAAACCGTGCTGATCCTCGATGGCTCAATCGTGCTGGAGAGCGATGGGCTGCCGCCGACCCGCTATGGCGCGGGCGACGTCATCTTCTTCAAGGACGGCGCTCACGCCAGATGGCATGTCGAAGGCCATGTCAAGAAGCTCGCTTTCTGTCGCAAGACCTCCCCGGTCTGGTTCGGCTTGGCGCTCCGCGTGTTGTTGAAGCTGCGAAAGATTGTTCTGCCCGCGGCTGGCCGCCGCCCCGCGAGCTTGATGGCGGGCTGACGAACCTGCCGATGCGAGGCATCGTCGGCAGATGCGCGAAGTGCTGCTCCTCTCCGGAGGTCTATTGCGACGGGAGCCGCAGCCGATAGAAACCCTGCGCCGTCTTCGAGAACAGTGCCGTCTTCTCGCTTTCGCTGGCGTTTGCGGAAAGACGCTTGAACGCGTTGAAGATCACCTGGTAGCTGCACTGGCCCTTGTCGGGCGGGAAATTGCTCTCGAACATGCAGCGATCCACGCCGAAGGCCTCGATGCAGGTTTCGATATAGGGCTTCCAGGCAGCGGCGGCCTGCTCGGAGTTCGGCGGCTTCGGCCATTCATGGAAGCCGAAGCCCGGCAGCACCATCGCAAGTCCGCCGAGTTTCACCACCACGTTCTTGCATCCGGCGACTTCCTGGATCGAGGCCTTCCAGGTCTTGAAGATCTCCGCGCGGCGGTTGGCATAGCTTCCGGTGCCGATGATGCCGCCGCAATGGTCGAGGCAGATCCTGGTGTCGGGAAAGGCACGGGCAAGATCGATGAACTCATCGAGTTGCGTGTAGAACAGCCAGGCGTCGAAGCTCAGCCCGAGCGGGGCCAGGCAGGCAAATCCCTGGCGGAAGGCAGGATCGAGCAACAGGCCCTTCGGCCGTTTTGCATAGATGCCGGCGACGTTCTTGTCGGCATCCCAGGCCGAGGAGTGGCGGATGCCGCGAAAGCGGCCGTTGCCGGCGGCGATCTGCGCTTCGAGCACGGCCTTGGCGCCGTCGCCCAGCAGGAGGTTGGTGTGGCCGACGATGCCGTGGGCGATCAGGGTCGTGCCATAGCCCCCGCTTGCCGCCATCGCGGCTGCGCCGTTGACGAACTCGACCTCGCCGACGGGCCGCAACGCTTCCGGACCGAAGCTGCGATACATCGAGCGGCTCTCAACATAGACGGTCGCGACAATGTTGTGGCCGGAATTGACGTCGTCGCTCATCTCCTCGATCAGATAGCGCACCCCGCCGCGGTCCCAGAGATGGTGATGCGGATCGATGATCGGCCGGGCCGGATCGATGATCGCCTCGGTGTGCAGCGCGAGCCAGTCCTCGCGTGGATCGGCGTAGAGCCCGCTTCGCGTGGAAGGCGCGGTGCTGACGGCCATGGCGTTCACTCCCTTGTTTGTTGTTGTTGAATCGGGTGCGGCTGATGGAGCGCAGCATTGTCGGGGCTTTCGGCCCGGGGTCGCGACTATATCGCCGAACGGCGACGCAGGCTATCATGACGGCATCAAGCGATCATCAGAACCGTCCAAAGAACCGTTCAAAGGGTTGCAAGCATGGTGTCACGCGCATCTTCCTCTCAGCGGCTGGAGCCGCTCCGTCATGTCGATGCGGGCGTGCTCAATATCGCCTATTACGAGACCGGTCCCGCCGACGGCCCGGTCGCGCTGCTGCTGCACGGCTTTCCCTATGACATCCACTCATATGTCGATGTGGCGCCGATACTGGCCAGCCAAGGCTGCCGGGCCATCGTTCCCTATCTGCGCGGCTACGGTCCGACGCGGTTTCTCGATGCCTCGACGCCGCGTTCGGGCGAGCAGGCGGCGATCGGCGCGGACTTGATCGCGCTGCTGGATGCGCTGTCGATCCCGCGCGCGGTGTTTGCCGGCTATGATTGGGGCGGACGCGCGGCCTGCGTCGGCGCCGCGCTATGGCCGGAGCGATGCATCGGGCTTGTTTGCGTCAACAGCTATCTGATCCAGGACATCGCCAACGCGCTGAAGCCGGCGAGGCCCGAGCGCGAGGTGCCGTACTGGTATCAGTGGTATTTCCAGATCGAGCGCGGGCGCGCGGGCCTTGCCGCCGACCGCCGCGGCATCACCCGCATCCTGTGGCAGCAATGGTCGCCGAACTGGAAGTTCGACGAGGCCTGTCTGGAGCGGACGTCCATCGCCCACGACAATCCGGATTACGTCGACATCGTGATCCATAGCTATCGTCACCGCTATGGCCTCGTCGATGGCGACCCGCGTTATGCGGACATCGAGCAGAAGCTCGCGGCGCTGCCGCCGATCTCTGTGCCCGCGATCACGCTGGACGGCGAGGGCGACGGCGTCGCCTCCGCCACCCACGGCAAAGCGAGTGCCGCCAAATTCACCGGCCGGCGTGTTCATCGAAAGATACCGCGTGCGGGACACAATCTGCCGCAGGAAGAGCCGGAAGCATTTGCCGCGGCGGTGATGGAGTTGATCAAAGCCTAGGACAACAGGCGCGCAGGCTTGCCTTGGGCTTCTAACAGCTTGCCGGCTCTCTTGTCGAAGGAGACGAGGCATCCGAGCCGAGCCAGCTTCGCAGGCCGGATATGTAAGGCAAAAGACCTTACCGGCAAGCATCTGCGGCTTACCCACGTATCGGGCTGAGCTTCCAGGTGGCGGCAATGATGGCCAGTGTCGTCAGCGCGCTGACGGCAGCCGCGAGTGGCAGCACCAACGCCAGCGCCGACGTCGCGGCCCAGCCGATCGAGGAGAAGGCTTCGGCGAAGGTCGCCAGCCGCGAGGAGGTCTGGCGGCGGCGGAACTGACTGCGCCTGGCCTGCACGCGGAACCAGAGCTGGATCGCGGTGGCGGATAAAGCGGCGATCGCGACGGCAGCCGCGCTAACGGCGGCCTGTAGCGGCGCCAGCAGCGAAAGGACGGCGATCAGCGGCGCGAAGATCACGCCGATCGCGATCAGAACGACTTCGATCTTGGCGCGGATGACGCTTGCGGGCGAAAGCGGTGCGGTGGCGACGAGGTCGGCGGCGTCTTCGCCCGAGATCGTCAGCCAGGCGAGGCCACCCGCAAGCTGGCCCGCCGCCATGACGATCACCGGCGTGACCAGCGCGATCGCGGCCGAACTATCGGAAAAGCTGCGCCACAGGAACAGCGCCGGCGGGACGAGATAGAGCAGTTGCATCAGCGTCTGCGACATCAGCCACGGATCGCGACCGAGCAGCAGGAACTCCTTGCGCCGCAGCGCCTGTTGCCGCGAGCCGCCGCGAAATGCTGTTGCGTCCTTGCTCCGGCTTTTGGATGACGCATGGGCCGACGCGCCGATCGCGGCGTCGGCGAAGCGCGGCGAGAAGATCGCCATGACGACCCCGAGCAGCACGAGGCTCATGGCGGGAAGGAGCAGCAGCGCTTCGCGGTCGCCGAGGATGGCGCGCGCCGGCCACCACAACGGGCTGTCGGCATCGGGGGCAAAGGCCGCCGCGGCGTCCGATGTCAGGACCGCAAAGCGCGACAAGGTGCCGTAAGAGAGGATCGCCGCCACCTGCAGCGCGATCACGAAGCCGGCGCCGATCACGGCGGCGAGGATCTGCGCCGTGAGCCGCGTCCGCGCCGGGCCGATCAGGCGAAACAACAGGATCGTGACGGCGGTCGCGAGCGCGGCCGCCGACAGCCCGACCGCGCTGACGACGCCGAAAGCGGCAAACCATCTGGCGCCTCCGGCAAGCACCAGAACGTCGACGAATGGCGCCGCGAACAACAGCGCCATGAAGGTGACGGCGAGTGCAATCGAGCCGATGCGGATCGAAAACACATTGGCGAGTTTCGTCGGCGACGACATGATCAAATCAAGATCGGCGCGGGCGTAAAACACCCGCGTCACGGATTCGATGGCCTGCGACAGCATCAAGGCCCAGGCGAGGAACACGGTCGCGGTCATGACGATTAGCGAGGTCTTGTCGAGCGGCGCCTCGAGATCGGCGAAACGGCCGACCACCGCCCAGGCCGGCAGGTGCATCACCGCGGCGAAGACGACGAGGCCGATCACCGCGGCGCGCGGCCGGTGGCGCTTGCCGCCGGTCATCAGCGCGAACCACTCGCGCCAGGCGAGCCGCAGCTCGTGTCGCGCAAACCAGGAAGGCGCGGGCGCCAGGCTCATGCGGCCTCTTGCTTCACCTCGACCAGCGCGATGAAGAGGTCTTCGAGACTGGTGTCGTGGTGGCCGTTCCGTTGCCGCAGCTCGGCGAGCGTGCCCTCGGCGACCAGCCGGCCCGCGGCGATGACGCCGATGCGGTCGGCCATGCGCTCGGCAACTTCGAGGATGTGGGTGGTCATGATGACGGTGCAGCCGGCGCGGACGCGATCGGAGAGTAGTCCCTTGACGTGGCGGGCCGAGACGGCGTCGAGACCGGTCAACGGCTCGTCGAGGATGATCAGCCTGGGATCGTGGATCAGGGCGCCGGCGAGCGCCACCTTCTGGCGCATGCCCTTGGAAAATCCCTCGCAGCGCTCGTTTCGATGCGGCTCGAGGCCGAGAGATGTCAGCAGCGCCTCGGCGGCAGGCTGCGACGTCGCGGGCCCGATGCCCCAGAGGCCGGCAACGAATTCGAGATATTCGAGCGGTGTCAGCTTGTCGTAGATCATCGGCTCGTCCGACACCCACGCCATCACCTGCTTGGCGGCGATGGGATCGTGGAGTGCGTCGACCCCGAAGATGCCGATCCTGCCGGCATCCGGTTTGAGCAGGCCTGCGACCATGCGCAAGGTCGTGGTCTTGCCGGCCCCGTTGGGGCCGACGAGCGCATAGAATTCGCCGGCATGGACGGCGAGATCGAGTGAATCGACCGCCATGCGGTCAAAACGCTTTGTTAACCCTTTGAGCCGCAGCGCGGGTATTTCAACGTTCATGAAAGGGTGGTCCAGCTTCACCTTTGGCTGGAACCATGGACCGAAGATGTTTCGGCATGGTGAATCGCCTTGCGGGTTGGAGCGCCATTGCCACGAGCCTCCCGGGAGGCGCAACGGCAGAAATCCTGCGGCGCGCGTTTTGCCGCCGGTCTCAGTTGGAAGCTGCAATCAGGCCGGGCTGGGCGGTGAGCGAGGTGGTCGGCACCGCGGCAACGGGTTCCGGCATGCGCGCCAGCAGCGGCGTATCGGTGAATTTCATCACGCCGCCGTCGTCGATCGCCATTAGCGGACGATAGTTGCGCAGGTTGGAATCCTCGATCATCGCCGTGCGGCGGTTGTCGAGGATCAGCCAGCGGCCGTCCAGCCGCGCGGCGGCGACCGCGTGGCCCTCGCCGCGGATGGTGTCGACCATCACGACGATGCGCAGATCTGCCGCGCCAATGCCGGCCATGCGCAGCGCGACATATTTCGCGATGGCGTAATCCTCGCAATCGCCGGCGCCGCGATAGAAGGTGACGAGCGGTGAGCTCCAGACATCGACTTCCCCCCATTGGACGAGGTCGTCCACCGGGCGGATCGACAGATTGACGGCGCGGTTGATTTCGCCGAGCCGGGCGCGGCCGTCGCGCGCGCGGCCGGCATCGACGATGGAAAGGAATTTCAGCGCGGCGTCGGAAACGCAGTGCTCGCGATCGCCATCGCACAGCGCGAGCTGCACCCGCTCATCATCGAGCCTTTTTTCGACCCCGAGCCATTTCGCCCGCAACGTGCCGGCATAGACCGGCGTGGTATGTAGCCCGAAAGGCTCGTGCGAATCGGCCGTCAATTCGCGGTCTGCCGGGACGCTGAGCGGATCGGCAAAGGCGCTCGATCCGAGCCAAATCATGCCACATGCGAGCAGCGTCGCACGCCAAGCGTGTGCGCAAACAGAAAGCCTCATCCGACGCCCCTGTCCAGGCATCGGTGAGGCTCTTGCCTCGGCAACCCGCCCGGATCATTCGCAGGCGATGATCGGAGGCGGGGCTTTTCTTCTTCTTAAAACCGGCTCCAGGCGGCCGGAAAGCTCGAAACAGCCTGAAATCGGCCTGCCCGGGTTCGCTACAATTTTAGCATTCGGCCACCGTCGAGCTTGCGAGGAGCCAATGCCGCGAAGATCGACAAATTACATGCGCTGGTTGAATCCGCGGCGGCTTTTCGCCGACCTCGCAATGCGCCGATTTTCGAGGTTTTGTTATTCAGATCACAGTATTAGGCCGCAAACCTGCGCAGTATCCCGGGCGCGCATGCGGGGCCGAGCTATTTCAAGTCTTGGCTCGCAAAACTATACGTTGATATACGGACAGGTACGCTTGCAATCACGGCTTAAAGTATGGAAATACTTAGCATAACGACGATATATACTTCGCCGCCTGAGCAATTGGCCCTGCCGTGCCAAAAATCCGTGCTTCCGCACAAGCATCGGATGGTTTCGCAATGCACTTTCCAATGATATGCAGACCCTGCCCTTGATTATTCAATAGTTATTAACCTTTTTGGTGCCCTTTGAATTACGCTGGCAAATTTGACGCCACGTTGGCTTCTGAAGGTCCGGATACGCACCGCCATGCGTATGTGCATGTCGATTCCTCGCAGACCCATGCGCCCGCCGATGCGCTCATCGTTCCCGACGCGCAGCTTTTATTCCATGCGGACTATTTTCGCTCCGGCACCGATCTGATCCTTTCCAGGGATCAGGACCACTACGTCCTGCACGAGTACTTCAGGGGCGAGAAGCGCGCGCCGCTGGCCTCGCCCGATGGCGCCTATCTGACCCCCGACATCATCAAGGCCCTGGTTGGCGAAGTCGAGGTCGGTCAGGCCGGGACTGCGCCGGCGGCGAACCAGGTGATCGGCCACGTCACCAAGCTGCAGGGCTCGGCGACAGTCATCCGCAACGGCGTCTCCATCATCCTGAACATGGGCGACAATGTCGAGAAGGGCGACGTGGTCCAGTCCGGCGCGAACTCGACTCTCGGCATCACCTTCATCGACGGCACGGTCTTCGGCCTCGGCCAGAATGCGAGGATGGTGCTGAACGAGATGGTTTATGACCCCAACGGATCGGGCAACTCCTCGCTGCTCAGCCTGGTGGCCGGCACCATCACCTTCGTGGCCGGCGAAACTGCCAAGCACGGCGACATGAAGATCGACACCCCGGTCGCCACCATGGGCATCCGCGGCACCGCGGTTCTGTCGAGATCGACTTCGCCGTGCCCGGCCAGGGTGGGCAGCCCAATGCGAGCTTCCAGGTGCTGGTCGAGCCGGACGGCACCACCGGCTCCTATATCCTGTTCGACAAGACCACGCTGCAGCCGATCGCGATCGTCAATCAGGCCGGCCAGCAGGTCAACATCAACAACGGCATCATCAATATCACCACCAATCCGCTGACGCCGGAGCTGCAGAAGCTGATCACCGACGTCTTCCAGCAGAAGTTCACCGATAATACCAATACCAAATCGACTTCGCCCTCGACCGACTCGATCATTCCGACCAGCCAGCCGCTGATCATCAAATTGGCCGAGATCATCGCCACCACGACCACCGTGAACCTGACGGGCAGCGGCGCGACCCAGGCGGCGAGCACACCGAGCGAATCGACGCATCACATTGCCGGCGCGCCCACCGTCTACATCGCCAATATCCTTGGCGTGGCGACGACCAGCTTCTTGATCAGTGAATTGCCCGGCCAGACCGGCAGTCCGCTGCCGGATGCCTCCGCCGGCATCGTCACCTTCGGCGACATCAACGTCGGCGACCAGCCTTCGGTCAGCGCGGCGTTCAGCTCCTTCAGCTACAAGAATGCCAAGGGCCAGGACGTCACCGCGAGCCTGTCGCCGCTGCAGCTTGCCGATATCGCGGCGACCGAGATCCAGCTCACGGTCATCCCCGGCGCCAACAACACCAACAACGGCACGGCGCTCTTCACCTACAGCATCGCCGACAAATCGTTCGACTTCCTCGCCGCCGGCGAGCAGCTCACGCTGACCTATGTGATCACCGTCAACGACAATTATGCGCCGGATCCGGAATCGAGGCTGGTTCCGATCACCATCACCATCACGGGCAGCAACGACGCGCCGGTCATCACCACCTCACCGCAGTCGATCACCTTCACGCCCGCCGGCACCAAAACGGTCGGCGGTGATCTGCAGACGCCGAATCCGACCTCGGGCACGCTGACCTTCACCGATGTGGATCTGACCGATACCCACACGGTTTCGGCCAAGCTCACCGGCGTGGTGATGTCGAACGGCGGCACGCTGCCCCCGCTGCCGGAGGGCGTGTTCGAAAATGCGCTCACCGCCTCGATCCTGCCCGGCAATGACAGCACCGGCACGGGCGCCGGGACGATCAACTGGCAACTCGCGCCGCTGCAGACCTACCTCGCAGACTTCATACCGTCCGGCGCGACGGTGACGCTGACCTACACGGTGACGGTGACGGATTCGCAGGGCGCGACCGCCACCCAGACGATCACGGTCGTCGTGCCCGGAGACAACAATCCTGCGGTGGTCTGGATCCACACCACGACCGACGGTCACGATAACCTGTGGTCGGACAAGCTGAACTGGAGCACCGGAACCGTTCCCGCCGCTGGCGACGCCGTCATCATCAGCACCGATCAATTGCACCCCGACACGCCCGCCTATCCGGCGACGATCGACGGGACGACGGCGGCGGTCGCCAACTCGGTGACGATGAACGATCACGTCAACCTGCCGCCGGAGCTCGACGTGGCGAACGGCGGGTCGCTCGCCATCGGCGAAGCGCTCACCCTCTATTCCGACTCCATTCTCAAAAATGCCGGGACCATTACCGTCAGCGGCGCGATCGAGTTGATCAATACCGTCGATGACAACGGCAATCCGGTGCTGAACCAGAGCGTCGTCACCAATTCCGGTACCCTCAACCTCGAGCAGGGCGGCGACTTCCAGGCCCAGGCCCATATTACCAACACCGGGACGATCGACCTGCAGGGCGGCGTCCTCAATGTCCTGGTCGATATTGCCAATGCCGGCGGCGAGGTGGGCGGCCAGATCACGGTGGAGCAGGGCGCCACGCTCAAGCTCGGCCACGATGCCGGCAACAGCCCCACCGTCAACGGCGGCATCACCGGCGGCACGCTGACAGTCGAGGGCGAGCTGGTCCTGGAGGGCTCGAACTTCGTGAAGGATGGCGCGCTCGTCAACAGCGGCGTCGTCGACATCACGGGTCTCGGCAATTCGCTCGATGGCGAGACCATCGCCAACAGCGGCACGATCGAGCTGAAATCCGGTGCGGCGCTGACGATCGATCAGGGCTCGAGCGTCACCGGAAGCGG
>JAFAUV010000112.1 GCA_019243075.1 Bradyrhizobium sp. | reverse complement strand
CAATCTGCAGGGGCGCGGTCAGCAACAGCAGAAGCCCGGGCGCAGCAATGCGGGCGCGGCGCTGGAAACCGGCTTTCATCCGTTCCTGCGGCGCGTCCGCAATCTGCATTGCCCGCTGGTGACCGCGGTCAACGGCCCAGCCGCCGGCGCCGGCATGAGCTTCGCGCTGATGGGCGACATGATCCTCGCCGCGCGCTCGGCCTATTTCCTGCAAGCCTTCCGCCGCATCGGCCTCGTGCCGGATTGCGGCTCGACCTGGCTGCTGCCGCGCCTCGTCGGCAAGGCGCGCTCGATCGAGCTGTCGCTGATGGGCGAGCGGTTGCCAGCCGAGAAAGCGCTGGAATGGGGGCTGGTCAATCGCGTCCATGACGATGCCGATCTGATGAAGGAGGCGATGAAGCTCGCGCATGATCTCGCCAACGGTCCGACGGTGGCGCTCTCGCTGATCCGCAAACTGTATTGGGACAGTCCGGAAAATTCCTTCGAGGACCAGCTCAACCTGGAATTCCAGTCGCAGCGTCTTGCCGGCGCGACCGAAGATTTCGTGGAAGGCGTCGGTGCGTTCCTGGAGAAGCGGCCGGCCAAATTCAGGGGCAAATGATCGAGCAGGAACTTACCCGCTGCGTCGCCTCCTTCTATCCCGGCGCCACCGGTGTCGCGGGTGCCGCAAAACTCTCCGGCGGCGCCAGCCAGGAGACGTGGTCGTTCGACATCCTGCATCCCCGCGGCAGCTACGGCGCGATCCTGCGCCGCGCGCCGGGCGGCTATGGCGCGGCGCCGACGCGCGCGGCGGGTCTCGCTGCCGAAGCGCGGCTGATGCAGATCGCGCATGATGCCGGCCTGCCGTCGCCTGAGGTGATGCACGTGTTGCGGCCGGAAGACGCTCTCGGCACCGGCTTCATCATGGCTCGCGTCGAGGGCGAGACCATCGCCCGCAGGATTCTGCGCGGCGAGCAATTCGCTCGCGCCCGCGCGATCCTGGCCCGGCAGCTCGGCAAGGTCGCCGCCGGCATTCACCGATTGCCTCGCGGCGAGTTGCCAGACCTGCGCGAGATGAGCACGACAAAGGAGATCAGCGAGCTGGAGCGCGAGTACCATGGCTTCAATTGGCCGCGACCGGTGTTCGAGTTGGCGCTGCGCTGGCTGCGCGACCACGATCCCGGGCCGTCGCAGGAGGTGACGCTGGTGCATGGCGATTTCCGCCACGGCAATCTCGTCATCGGCCCCGACGGCCTTCGCGCGGTGCTGGATTGGGAGCTCGCGCATCTCGGCGATCCCATGGAGGACCTGGGCTGGATCTGCGTCAACTCCTGGCGCTTCGGCGAGATCGACAAGCCGGTCGGGGGCTTCGGTTCGCTGGAGGAGCTGTTCGCCGGCTATGAGGAGGGCGGCCGCAAGGCCGATCCGGCGCGCGTGAAATTCTGGGAAGTGATGGGGACTCTGCGCTGGGGCGTGATGTGCTGCGGCATGATGCAGCGTTTTCGCAGCGGCCCCGACCATTCGATGGAGCGCGCCATGATCGGCCGCCGTGCATCGGAGACGGAGATCGATTTGCTGCGGCTGTTGGCTCCGAGAGGAGATTGAGATGCAGGACGAACCGACCGCGGTCGAATTGACCAAAGCGGTTGCGGACTTCCTCCGCAACGACATCGCGCCCATGATCTCGGGCCACAACGCGTTCAAGCTGCGGGTTGCGATCAATGCGCTCGAGCTCGTCGGGCGGCAATTGACGTTGGCGGAGGGAGGCGATGCGGCGGAAGCCGATCGGCTTGCCAAGCTGCTGGGGACGCCGGGTTCGCTGCTCGAACAGAACCGCGTGCTCGCGCAGAGGGTCGCGAGAGGCGAGTTCGACCTCGCAACGCCGGGGCTGGCGCAGCATCTGTGGCAGACGACGCTCGCAAAGCTCGCCGTCGATCAGCCGAATTATTCGTCGTACAAGAGGGAACTGGGGAGGGAGAAAAAGTAGGGCGATGTCATTGCGAGGAACGTCAGCGACGGAGCAATCCAGAGTATCTCCGCGGACGGGCTCTGGATCGCTTCGCGGAGCCTGTCGCCGGGCCGCGCGTTGCGCGGAGCCGTTGGCTCGCAATGACGGCCTCTTAGCGCCCCAGCCATTTCGGCGGACGCTTCTCGGAAAACGCCTTCGGCCCCTCGATATAATCCTGCGAGGCCGCCATGGCCTTCACGGCGGGATAGTCCCGCTGCTCGGTCATCGCCTGTTCCAGCGAAACCTCCATGCCCATCCGGATCGCCTGCTTGGAGGCGCGGATCGACATCGGCGAGTTCTTGGCGATGCTCTCGGCCCAGCGCTCGGCGGCGGCAAGGGCCTCGCCCGCGGGCACGACTTCGTTGACGAATCCGAGTTCGAAACCCTCCCTGGCCGAGACGTGGCGCGCGGTCAAGATCATGCCCATGGCGCGCTTGAGGCCGATCTGCCTCGGCAGGCGCTGCAGGCCGCCGGCGAGGGCGGCGAGGCCGACGCGCGGCTCGGGCAGCGCGAACGTCGCATTCTCCGAGGCGATGATGAGGTCGCAGGCGAGCGCAATCTCGAAACCGCCGCCCATGGCGACGCCATTCACCGCGGCGATGATCGGCTTGTCGCAGTCGAAGCGCGTGGTCAGCCCGGCAAAGCCGCCCTTGTCCCAGCCGCGCCTGCTGCCCGCGGCCTGCCATTTGAGGTCGTTGCCGGCGCAGAACGCCTTGTCGCCGGCGCCGGTGACGATGGCGACCCATTGCTCGGGATCGGCGGAGAAATCGTCGAACACCTTGTTCAGCTCGAAATGCGCGTCGATGTGCAGCGCGTTGTAGACTTCAGGCCGCGACAGCGTGACGATCGTGATCGGTCCCTTGCGCGTCACCTTGGAAAATTTCAGCTCCATCGTTCCTCCCATCGATTTTCTGTAGCGCGGAAATGGCCGATCCCGGCGTTCCGCGCGCGGTTGGGACCATCCAAATACGCCGGCGGGGTCCGCGCCACAAGCTGTCCTCGCCACATCACCGCAACAACGAGGAAAAGCTCGAGGGAGTAGAGCCGTGGATTTCAACCTGCCCGGCGACCTCGTCGCCTATCTCGACGAACTCGACGGCTTCATCGCGCGCGAGATCAAGCCGCTGGAGGAGCAAGACGACAATATCCGCTTCTTCGATCACCGCCGCGAATGGGCGCGCACCGATTTCGAGAATGGCGGCCTGCCACGAGCCGAATGGGAAGCGCTGCTGCGCAAGGCCAAGGACCGCGCCGACGTGGCCGGCCATCTGCGCTTCGCGATCCCCAAGCGCTATGGCGGCAAGGACGGCTCCAATCTCTGGATGGCCGTGATCCGCGAGCATTTTGCCTGCAAGGGGCTCGGCTTGCACAACGACCTGCAGAACGAGCACTCGATCGTCGGCAACCTGCCGATCGTGACCATGCTCGATCGCTACGGCACGGACGAGCAGAAGGCGATGATCGACGGCTCGATCCGGGGCAAATACCGCATCACCTTCGGCCTGACCGAGCCCGAGCACGGTTCGGACGCGACGCATATGCAGACCAAAGCTGCGCCCGCGACGCGCGACAACGTCAAGGGCTGGCTCATCAATGGCGAGAAGATGTGGACCACCGGCATGCATGTCGCCACCCATTGCGCCTTGTTTGCGCGCACCTCGGGCAAGGACGGCGATGCGCGCGGCATCACCTGCTTTCTGGTGCCGGCGAAAAGTGAAGGCGTGAAGGTCGAGCAATATATGTGGACCTTCAACATGCCGACCGATCATCCGCGCGTGAGCTTTACGGAGGTTTTCGTGCCGGAGGATGCATTGTTCGGCGAGGTCGGCAAGGGATTGTCGCTGGCACAATGCTTTGTGCACGAGAACCGCATTCGCCAGGCCGCAAGCTCGCTGGGCGCCGCCGTCTATTGCATCCAGGAGAGCGTAAAGTATGCCAGGGCGCGCAAGCCGTTCGGCAAGGCGCTGGCCGAGAACCAGGCGATCCAGTGGCCGCTGGTGGAACTGGCGACGCAAGCGGAGATGCTGCGGCTTCTGATCCGCAAGACCGCCTGGGAGATGGATCAGCTGACCCAGGCCGAGGTCGAGCACACGCTCTCGGACAAGGTATCGATGTGTAACTTCTGGGCCAATCGTCTGTGCTGCGACGCCGCCGATCGCGCGATGCAGGTGCATGGCGGCATGGGCTATTCGCGCCACAAGCCGTTCGAGCACATCTATCGTCACCATCGCCGCTACCGCATCACCGAAGGCAGCGAGGAAATCCAGAAGCGCAAGGTCGCGGGCTTCCTGTTTGGCTATATGGGCGCGGGCAAGCACTGAGGAGGTGCTCATGGAAGGCGGATGCACATGTCGACACGTTCGCTATCGCCTGAACGGCAGGCCGCTGATCGTCCACGCCTGCCACTGCACCTGGTGTCAGCGCGAGACCGGCTCCGCGCACGGGCTCAACGCGCTGTATGAGGCGGAGCGGGTGCAGCACATCGCCAACGAGCCGGAGATCATCCTGACGCCATCGGCGAGCGGCAAGGGCCAGCGCATCGCGCGCTGCCCGAACTGCAGGATCGCGCTCTGGAGCAATTATCCGCAGGCCGGCTCCGCGGTGCGCTTCGTGCGCGTCGGCACCATGGACGATCCCGACCGGTGCCCGCCCGACATCCACATCTTCACCTCGTCGAAGCAGCCATGGTTCACCTTTCCGCCCGGCGCAAAGGTCGTCGCCGAGTACTACGATCTCAACGAGGTCTGGTCCGACGAGGCGAAAGAGCGCCGCCGCATCCTGCGCGAGCGCGCACGGGAGAAACAGGCGACTTCGTAGCCCGGGTTGGGCGGGGCCAAGCACCGAAGCGGCCAAGGGGCAAGCAGAGCGAAACCCGGGGAGCCGCCGATCCCGGATTTGGCTTTGCTCTTTCCTGGACATGGGCCAGCGCGAATGGCACTCAATCCAGGCTACCGACTACGGACCGGCGATCAAAAATCTTCACCTTTCCGCCACCGTTTCCATGCAACAAGCGGCGCGATGGTATCGCGGGCAGGGGCTGTTACAA
>JAFAUV010000123.1 GCA_019243075.1 Bradyrhizobium sp. | reverse complement strand
CTGCGAGGAGCAGCGCCTCGTCGTCGCTCTCCACGGCGCCTTCCGACCCCGGCACGCAGGGAATGCCCAGGCGACGGGCCGTCTTCTTGGCCTCGATCTTGTCACCCATGACGCGGATGTGATCCGCCTTGGGGCCGATGAAGGTGATCTCGTGCTCGGCCAGGATGTCGGCGAAGCGAGCGTTTTCGGCGAGGAATCCGTAGCCCGGATGCACCGCGTCCGCGCCCGTGATCTCGCAGGCGGCCAACAGCGCGGGCACGTTGAGGTAGCTGTCCTTGGAGGGCGGCGGGCCGATGCAGACGCTCTCGTCCGCGAGCCGCACATGCATGGCGTCGGCATCGGCGGTCGAGTGTATCGCGACGGTGGAAATGCCGAGCTCCTTGCAGGCCCGCAGGATGCGAAGCGCGATCTCGCCGCGATTGGCTATGAGGATCTTGTCGAACATGCGTTTCCAAGCGAGTGGCGAATGACGAACAGCGAACAGGGAAGGTAAGCGGCCATTCGCCGTTCGCTACTCCCTATTCGCCTACTCAATGATCACCAGCGGCTCGCCGAACTCGACCGGCTGACCGTCGTCGACGAGAATCTGGGTCACGGTGCCGGCGCGCGGTGACGGAATCTGGTTCATCGTCTTCATCGCTTCGATGATCAGCAGCGTCTGGCCGGCCGAGACCTTGCTTCCGACTTCGATGAAAGGCTTTGCGCCCGGCTCCGGCGCCCAATAGGCGGTGCCAACCATCGGCGAAGGCACGACTCCCGGATGCTTGGATAGATCGGCCACGGCGGCAGCTGCGCTCGGCGCCGCGGCTGCTGCGACCGGCGCAGCCGCGGGCAGCGCGGCGGAGACGCCGGCCGCGATCGAGATGTTGCGCGCCACCCGCACGCGCAGCCCGGCGCGTTCGATCTCGATCTCGGTGAGGCTGGTCTCATCGAGCAGAAGCGCCAACTCGCGAATGAGCGCGCTGTCATCGCTTGAGAATTTGGCGGTGGGTTTTCCCTCAGGCTGGCGCGCCATGTTCTTGATCCGAAACTCTGCTGGGGTTGTGGCGAAAGCGTCAGGCTTTGGCCTTGGCGCCGATTTTGGCGGCAAGGCCAAAGATCGCGAGCCGGTAGCCATCGATGCCGAAGCCGCACAGCGAGGCGAAGGCGGCCATGGCGGTGAACGAACGATGCCGGAAACTCTCGCGCGCGTGAATGTTGGAGACGTGCACTTCCACGGTCGGGATTTGCACGGCCTTGATCGCGTCATGCAGCGCGATAGAGGTGTGGGAGTAGCCGCCGGCATTGATGACGATGCCCGCGGCCTTGCTCGCACGGGCCTCGTGGATGAAATCGATCAGCTCGCCTTCGCGGTTCGACTGCCGGCAATCGACCGCCAGCCCGAATTGCGCCGCGGTATCGGCGCACAGCTTCTCGACCTCGGCAAGGGTGGCCCGGCCATAGGTTTCAGGCTCCCGCGTGCCCAACAGATTGAGGTTCGGGCCGTTGAGAACATAGATCGTCTGGTCGGGGCTTTTGGCCATCCCAATCCCGGCAATGTGGCTGATTTGGGCGGGGTTATAGGTAACATCAGGCTCAAGGGGAAGCCTTTACGCCGCCCAAATGCATTTACCTGATTCGCGAAAGGCCGCCTGCAACTTCCGGAAACTGCTCGTCAACCAGGCGAACCGTCCCGTTCACGGGAAGCTCGGCACAGAACAGCTGGGCACAGGAAAAAGGGCGGGCCGCCGGCCCGCCCTCGAAGTTCGGTCCCTGGTTGGGCTCAGGACTCGATGATTTCGACGATCTCGTAGCTCTGCGGATCGATGATCACGATCCGCTCGCGCACCAGGATGAACTCATAGCCGCGCCACTGCGGATAGATGCTAACGACCTCCTCCGGCAGCGGATAGAAGTGCACGCCCTCCCGCGGCACGCGGGTGCCAACCGAAACCGAGAAGTTGACGTTGTTTACGCTCTCGACGTGCTGATTGTGGATCACCGTGGTGATCTTGGTCCGCTGGTCGCTGGTCAGCTTGGCGCCGGCGCCGGCCTGGCCGGTGGTGGTCTGCGAGCGCTCCGTCGTGCTCTTGGTCTCGGCGCTGTTGGTGCCGGTCTTGTCCTGACGGTCTTCCGCTCTCATGTTGTTGTCACGGCCTTCGCGGCCCTCGGCCTTCATGTTGTTGTCGCGGCCTTCGCGGCCCTCGGCCTTCATGTTGTTATCGCGGCCCTCGCGACCCTCAGCCTTCACATTGCCGGATTTCGTGGCGTCTTCGGCCCGCTGATTTTCGCTTGCACCCTTGCCGCGGTCCTCGGCGCGCTGGCTGGTGCTGCCGCCCTTGACGTTGTTGTCCTCAGCGCGCTCGTTCTTCATCGCGCCGGGCTGCTTCTGCTCGGTCTGGCTCGACTTCAGGCCGCCCTTCGACGGCTCGTTCGCTTCCGACCTTGACGCGCCCGTTGACGAACCGGACTGCGACGGCGCGGCCGACGTGTCGGCCGGCGCGGAGTGCTGCATTGCAGCGCCGCCAGCACCGCCGGACTCTTTGCTCATGCCTTGTGCATGGGCGAAGCCGGTGCCGGCGATCAGCGCCAATGCCGCGGCCGAAATCATGAAGCGATTGGTCATACTTTTATCTCCTCAGTGTGTTGTTTGCATTGCCCGCGCCGACAACTGCAGGAGATGTGAGATGTTCCTTGCCGGTTCGGGTTCCCGCGGTTTTGTTTTCTGAACGCGCGATAAACCCACCGGCCCGAAATGACCCCAATATAAAAAAGACCGGCGCGGGGTGGGCCTTTCGCCCATCAGATGCGACGGAAGGACCGTCAGCAGGTCGCCTTGCCGCAGCGCGCGATGCCGATCTTTTCCTTCAGCCCATCGAGCCCGACCGCGCCGACCACGACCTGCTTGCCGATGACATAGCTCGGCGTGCCGTTCATGCCCATCTCTTCGGCGAGCTTGAAATTCTCCTCGATCGTCGCCTTGACCTCGGGGCTCTGCATGTCCTTCTCGATCTTCGCGGTGTCGTAACCGGCATCCTTGGCCGCGGCCATGGCGCGGGCCTTGTCGGCCGGACCCCGGCCACCCAGGAGCTTGGTGTGGAAATCGAGATATCTGTTCGGATCCTGCATGCGGGCGGCGACCGCGACCTTGGCGGCTTCGACCGAGCCCTCGCTCAGGACAGGAAACTCCTTCAGGACGACCTTCAGCCTGTGGTCGTTCTTCAAGAGGTCGAGCATGTCAGCCATCGCGCGCTTGCAGTAGCCGCAATTGTAATCGAAGAACTCGACGAAGGTGACGTCGCCGTCCTTGTTGCCCAAGGTGACGCCGCGCGGCGAGTTGAAGATCGTATCGGCGTTCTTCGCAATGCTTTCCTGATGCTTCTGCTCTTCGGCGGCGGCCTGGCGCTTGTTGAGCTCGTTCATCGCCTCTTCCAGCACCTCGGGGTGGGCGATCAGGTAGTTCTTGACGATGGCCTCGATGTCGCTGCGCTGGGCATCGCTGAAGCTTTGCGCAGAGGCGACGTTCGGCGCGCCGAGGGCGGCAAGCGCGATCAGGGCAGGGGCGAGCAGGCGAAAGCAGCGCATCATTTTATCCTTGTGTGAAGCCGAGGTTTCCGGAGCAGCCTGGAAAACGTTTCGGCTCGTTTCTCCATGCCACTAACACCATACGGGGTTAGTTATTCTTCGAGCCGGGCATCGGCTTTGCGGACACGATGTCGTCGGCCTTGACCCATCCGGGCGTGCCGATCGCGAAACGGGTCTTGGCACGCGAGGCAAGCTCGCGGGCGGTCTTGTTGTCGCCGCGAAGATAGGCGGCCTGGGCGGAAGCCAGATCGGCTTCTGCATAGTCTCCCTTTTTGCCATAGGCCATGGCGAGTTGGCTGTAGCCGAGCGGTGCCTCGGTTTCGCGCGCCACCGCGGCGCGAAGGATGGTAATGGCTTCGTCCGTGTAGGCCTTATTATCGGTAGCGACGAGAGCCTGCCCAAGTAACATCTCGATGAGCGGGGCGTTGTTGGAGAGCGCGAGCGCCTTGTGCAGCGGCGAAAGCGCTTCTGCGGGCCTGCCACCCTCCAATAGCGCCTGGCCGCGCAATTCCTGGAAATAGGGATTGTTCGGCTGAGCCTGGATCAGACCGTCGATCTGCGCCAGCGCGTTGTTGAGATCGCCGTGCAGGTAGGTCGTGATCGCCCGCGCGTAGCGCGCCGGCAGGCTGCTGTTCGACAGCGGATAGCGGCGATAGACGGTGTCCTGCCGTTCCATGAAGGCCGCAATCTTCGCCCGCACCAGATCGTGGCGTGCTTGCAGGGCGGGATCGTCCTTCTTGTCCCAATAAGGGCTCGCGCGCGCCAATCCCTCCAGCGCCTCGACGCGCTCGGCGGGCATCGGATGCGACATCAGGTAGGGATCGGCGCCGTGGGCGGCGAACAGGGTTTGGTCGGCGAGACGCTTGAACGTCTCGTACATGCCCCTCGGGGACTGCTGGGTCGCGGTCAGGAACTTCACGCCGGCCTTGTCGGCGCTTTCTTCCTGCTGGCGCTGATAGGACAACAGCGTTCGCTGAATCATCGCCTGGGGACCGGCGACAGCGGCTGCACCCGCGTCGGCGACGCCGGTAGAGC
Source organism: Bradyrhizobium sp. (assembly GCA_019243075.1). GTDB lineage: Bacteria > Pseudomonadota > Alphaproteobacteria > Rhizobiales > Xanthobacteraceae > Bradyrhizobium. The sequence goes on along the minus strand of JAFAUV010000123.1, from coordinate 7,504 downwards.
CCTTGGCGGCACCTGCGACGATAGCGCCGGCGCCGAGCACCATGGCGATGATCATTTGCGTCTGTAATTGGGCGAGCTGCTGGTGCAACTTGGCGAGATGGCCGCCGGCCAAATGCCCGGTTTCGTGCGCGAGCACGCCGATCAGCTGGTTCGGCGTCTCCGCCTGCATGATCGCGCCGTAGTTCACGAAGATGCGGTGACCGTCAGCAACGAACGCGTTGAAAGTCGGGTCATTGATGATGACCACCTGGATGTTCTGCTTCTCCAGCCCCGCGACCCGCAGGATGGGCCTGGTATATTCGGCCAGCAGCCGCTCGGTCTCGGTGTCGCGCAGAATGTTCGGCCCTTTGCTCTCCTGGGCCCGCGCCGGCGCCACCGGCACCGAGGGACCGACGGCGAGCGCAGCCGCGACCAAAGCGGCGATCAGGCCCGATGTTTTCTTGCGCGTTGCGAGGTCGACAAGCATGGCGGTCTTCAAGGGCGGTCCTTAAAGGATTGGCGTTTTGGCGGATACGGGCTAAGCCCTAACAAGCCGTGGAATACGGCTAGTCTGGGGCACCGGCGGAACCGCATTCCCGGTGGCCCGCTTTGACCCGCGAAATAGCAGATATCGATGCGTGAAGCGACATTGAGAGGGCGTGTGGCGGAGCTGCTTTCGGCCTCCGGTCGGAGCAATGTTCCGCCCTTCATGGTGATGGACGTGATGAGCGCGGCCGAGCGGATTGAAGCGGCCGGTGGCCATGTCATTCACATGGAGGTCGGTCAACCCTCTGCGCCGGCTCCGAAAACGGCACGCGCCGCGGCACGGCGGGCGCTGGAAGAGAGCCGGATCGACTATACCTCTGCGCTTGGAATCGCCTCCTTGCGCGAGCGCATCGGCCGCCACTACCGCGACGTCTATCGCTGTGATCTCGACCCCGCACGGATCGTGGTGACCACGGGCTCTTCCGGCGCATTCATCCTGGCCTTTCTTGCCATGTTCGAGCCCGGCGACCGTGTCGCAGTGACCGTCCCGGGCTATCCGCCTTACCGGCATATCCTGACCGCGCTCGGCTGCGAGCCGGTACTGATCGAAACCAGGAGCGACACCCGTCATGCCCTGACCGGAGAGGCGTTGCTCACGAGCCATCGCAAGGCGCCGCTGAAGGGCGTCCTGGTCGGCAGCCCCGCCAACCCCACGGGCACGATGATGTCGCGGGAGGCGCTGACCGCGCTGATCGGCGCCGCCGAAGGGGCTGGGATTCGCTTCATCTCGGACGAGATTTATCATGGGCTCGATTATGCCTTTGCGGCGGTGACCGCGGCAGAGCTGTCCTCCCATGCGGTTGTGATCAATTCCTTCTCGAAATATTTCTGCATGACCGGCTGGCGCGTCGGCTGGATGGTGGTGCCGGAGCCGCTGGTGCGGCCGCTGGAGCGGCTGCAGCAAAACCTGGCGATCTCGGTGCCGATGCTGTCGCAGATCGCCGCCGAAGCCGCTTTCGACGGCTGGCAAGAGATGGAAGCGATCAAGCGCGGCTATGTGGAAAACCGCCGCATCTTGATCGAGGGCCTGCCCAAGGCCGGCCTCACCGATTTCCTGCCGGCCGACGGCGCCTTCTACCTCTATGCCGATGTCTCGAAATTCACCGCCGACAGCTTCGAGTTTGCCAAGCGCATGCTGGAACAGGCGCATGTCGCGGCAACGCCCGGCGTCGATTTCGATCCCTTCCACGGCAGGAGCTTTATCCGCTTCTCCTATGCGCGCTCAGCAGAGGATATGCGAGAGGCGGTGACGCGGATCGCGCGCTGGCTCAAATAGAGGCCCGGTCGCCTGCCTCTTTGCGGGATGGGCGGTCGAACAAAAGCCGCTAGGTTTTGGTCCCGGGCGGCTTTCATACGGGAAGTTACTGGCCGCCGCCGAAGCGACGCGACCACCAGCCGGCCTTGCGCGGCTGGGCTTCGGATGTTTCCGTCGCCGGCGCAGCTTCGGGTGGCGCCGGCGGCGTCTCCGGCAAGCCATCGGCGAGCGCAGCCGCCTCCTCGGACGCTGGCGCGCTGGCTGCAAAGCTCACCTTCTCGCGTACGGTGGAGCGGCGCGATGCATGTTTTTCGCTCTCATGCGCAACCGGCTCCGCTGTGGGCGGGCTGTCCGGTCCGGGTGAGGGCGCTTGCGCAAATTCCGGCTCCGACGCCGGCGCAATCGGCTCGTGCTGCACTTCGGGCAGCAACGGATCGGCCGGAGCAGAGCCTTCGAAGTCGGCGACAGCCTCGGCCGCTTCCGGTGCCGGCGGCGGCGTCAGCTCGTCCGAAATGGATCCGGAGAGACCATCCTCGATGCGGTCGCCAGTGCCGCGACGGCGGCGTCCGCCCCGGCGACCCCGCCGTCGCGGCCGGCGCTCGCCGCCGGCCTGGCCGTCGCCGCGGCCGAAGCTCGGCTGTTCCTCCGCCTCGTCTTCCTCGGCCTCGCCCTCCTCGCCGCCGGCGTCGAGCGCGGGGCTCGGCTCGGCCGAAACCGTGTCGCCTTCCTCGCGCGGCGCGCCGCCAGCCTCGCGGGGTTCGGCGCCGCCGCGGCCACGCCGGCGCCGTCGCCGCTTGCGGCGCTGACCCTGGCCGTCGGGCTCGGCTTCGCCTTCGCCCGCTTCGGCGACCGAGGCTTCTTCGGACAGTCCTTCGCTCTCCTCGGTCTCGACTTCGGATTCGAGCTCGGCGTCGAACGGCTCCTCCTCCTCGAACGCCTCCTCGCTCGTCGCGGACGCGGTCGAAGCCTGGGCCGCCAGCAGCGCCTTGGCCGCTTCCAGCGTATGCACCTGCTCGCCGCGGTCGATGATGTAGGACTGCAGCCCGCTGACATTGGCATCGGATACGATCGACAGCGTCACCTTGAAGGCGTTTTCGAGATCGCGGAGGTGACCGCGCTTGTGGTTCAGCACGTAGAGTGCGACGTCGTTGCGGGTCCGCGCCACGAGATTGTGGGTCGCGCCCTTCATCAGGATTTCCTCGATGCCGCGCAGCAGCTGCAGCGCCACCGACGAAACCGAGCGCACGTGACCCGTGCCGCCGCATTGCGGGCAGGGCTCGGTGGAACTTTCCAGCATGCTGGCGCGAATGCGCTGGCGCGACATCTCCAGAAGGCCGAAATGCGAGATGCGGCCGACCTGAATGCGCGCGCGATCCTGCCTCAGGCAGTCCGACAGCTTGCGCTCGACCGCGCGGTTGTTGCGCTTCTCGTCCATGTCGATGAAATCGATGACGATCAGGCCCGCGAGATCGCGAAGGCGGAGCTGGCGGGCGACTTCTTCGGCGGCCTCCACATTGGTCTTGAGCGCGGTGTCCTCGATATGGTGCTCGCGCGTGGCGCGGCCGGAGTTGACGTCGATCGAGACGAGCGCCTCCGTCTGGTTGATCACGATGTAGCCGCCGGAGCGCAACTGCACGGTCGGCGAAAACATCGCATCGAGCTGGCTCTCGACGCCCATTCGCGAGAATAAAGGCTGGCCGTCGCGATATTGCTTTACCGCACGCACGCTGGCCGGCATCAGCATCTTCATGAAATCGCGCGCTTCGCGGTAACCGGCGTCACCCGCCACCAGGATGTCGTCGATCTCCTTGTTGTAGAGGTCGCGCAGCGAGCGCTTGATCAGCGAGCCTTCCTCATAAACGAGCGTGGGCGCCTGCGACTTCAAGGTGGTGTCGCGCACCGTCTCCCACATCCGGATCAGATATTCGAAATCGCGCTTGATCTCCGGCTTGGTGCGGGAAGCGCCCGCGGTGCGCAGGATGATGCCCATGCCTTCGGGCACGTCGAGATCCTGCACCACTTCCTTCAGTCGCGAGCGGTCCTGGGCGGAAGTGATCTTGCGGCTGATGCCGCCGCCGCGGGCGGTGTTGGGCATCAAGACCGCGTAGCGGCCGGCGAGCGAGAGATAGGTCGTCAGCGCCGCGCCCTTGTTGCCCCGCTCTTCTTTCACGACCTGCACCAGCATCACCTGGCGGCGCTTGATGACTTCCTGGATCTTGTACTGCCGACGCGGGCGGAACGGACGCTCCGGCACTTCCTCCAGCACATCATCGCCGCCGACGGATTCGACGACTTCCTCCTCGCCATCGTCATCCTCGTCATCCTCGTGGTGCTCGTCGCTATGCGGCGCCAGCGCGTGGTCGGCCGGATGCTCTTCCAGCGCCGAGGTCGCGTGCTCGCGATAGAGATGTTCCGCGGCGGCGTCGTCGGCATGCGCGACGTTTTCCTGCGCCTGTTCCTCGTGGACGCGCTCGTCATCGGCAGGTTCTTCGTGATGGTCGGCGACAGGCGCTTCCGATATCCCCGCCACGGCTTCGACGACCGCCGTTACCGGCGTCTCGGCACGCCGTTCTGCGGGCAGCGCCCATGCCGGGGCCTCGTGCTGCGCCTCCTCATGCTCATGTTCGTGCTGGTCATGATCATGATGGCCGTGATCGCCGTGTCCGTGATCCTCGCGGCCAGGGTCATCAAGGCCATGTTCATCAAGGCCATGCGGCTCCTGGCCTTCCCCGTCATGACGGGCGGCCGGCTCATGCTCGGCATGCTCGTGGTGCTGCGCAAGGGCCTGATCGGCAAAGTCGGTGGTCGCCGCCGCAGCGCTGTCGGCGTGCTCGACGATCTCGCTCTGGACGCGGTCATTGTGGCCGCGGCGGCGGGAACTGCGATGACGGGAACGGCGGCGGCTGGAACGGTTCTCGTTCTCCTCCTCGGCCTCGCGATGGGCGCGCTCATCGGCCTCGATCAGGGCCTGACGGTCGGCGACCGGGATCTGGTAGTAGTCGGGATGGATTTCGCTGAAGGCGAGAAAGCCGTGGCGATTGCCGCCATATTCGACAAAGGCGGCCTGGAGCGATGGTTCTACCCGCGTGACCTTGGCGAGATAGATATTGCCGCGAAGCTGTTTGCGCTGGGCGGTTTCGAAATCAAATTCTTCGACGCGATTGCCGCGGACCACGACGACACGGGTCTCTTCCGGGTGAGTGGCGTCGATCAACATCTTGTTGGGCATTTTGAAACTCTTGAAGGCGGCGGGCGCTTGCCGGGAGCGCAAGAGGCGCTGTCGGCCGACGCGACGGTCCACCTGATTCGGGGGTGAGGGGAAGGCCGAAACGCATGCCGGTGCGCCCCGCCGAACCAGTTCCTTGGGGCCGCCGGACGGAGCAGTGGCTCCGCGAGGCGGATGTTCCGCTGGATTTGGTCGGTAACACAGTCTGGCGCATCAAGCGTCGGCCCGTCTGGAACATGTTGGCGGCGGCAGGCGCCGCCTTCTCGTCGTCGCTGATGGCCAAGTGACTAGGCTCAGGTGTTTGGCGCTTGGACTCGCGCTCGCCTGAATCACCTGCGAACCCCGGTCGGGGTCCGATCTTCGGGCTCCGTCGCTGCTCAAACCGGCCCTGGAACGAAGTGGGCTGGACCGAACGCCGCCCGGGCTCGAAGCCACCCCCTCTTGCCGGCCGCGCGGCTCGCGCTGGCTCTGAAGGTAAGGGGCGGAAAACGCCGGAACCTCTCGCTCAAGGGGTTCCACCGCTGCACCGGGAGGCTGAATGCGACGCAACCGGGAGTAATAGCCGTCAGCGCTCTGTACATACGTGGATTGGGGCCCCCGCGCAAGCCAAGCGTCGCCAAGGGGCAACACTCCCCGTTATTCACGGAGGGGCGATCAAGGTTTCGTTAACCCTTGCCGTTCTATTGCGATAGAAGGGCCGTTGGAGGCACGGAATCGGTGGCGAGCCGCGCAAATCAATGGATTTTGCTGGGTTGCGCACTGTTGTGCGGCGCAGCATTGCCATGCGCAGCCCTCAACCTGGTCAGCGCCGAGGAGCAGCCTCAAGCTTCCACCTCGGCCCCTCCGATCGCCTCGGATGCCCGGCTCGCTGGTGACGAGAAGCAGACGCGCTTTATCCTCGACCTCGACACGACCATCCCGTTTCGGGCCTTTGTCCTGGCTGATCCCTACCGGCTGGTCATTGATATTCCCCAGGTCAGCTTCCGCTTGCCGTCCGGCGCGGGCGTGACCGGCCGCGGGCTCGTGAAGGCCTTCCGCTATGGCCTGGTGATGCCGGGCGGCTCCCGAATCGTGTTCGACCTCACCGGGCCTGCGAAGATCACGAGCTCCACCATGCTGGAATCCGCCAACGGCCAGCCGCCGCGGCTGGTGCTGGAGCTGGAGCAAACCGATCCCGCCACCTTCAAGCAGGTGCTGGCCGCCGAAACGCCTGAGCTCAAGCCTTCCGTCACGGACCAGGCGGTTGCCGTCAGCCCGCCCGAGGTGACGCCGGCGCAACCGGCGAAGCCGCCTCAGCCAACGGATTCGCGGCCCGTGGTGGTGATCGATCCCGGGCATGGCGGCGTCGACAACGGCACGCGCGCGGGCGAGGAGACCGAGAAGAATCTGGTGCTGGCCTTCGGTCTTGCGCTCCGCGATCGGCTCGAGAAGGGCGGCAAATACCGCGTTGTCATGACCCGTACCGACGATACGTTCATCCCGCTCGATGACCGCGTGAAGATCGGCCGTAGTCAGGGCGCGGCGCTGTTCGTCTCGATCCATGCGGATTATCTGCCGCACGGCGAGGGCGAAGCCGAGGGCGCCACCATATATACCGTCTCCGACAAGGCGACCGACGCCGAAGCCGCGCGGCTTGCGGAATCGGAAAACCGCGCCGACGCGATCGGCGGGGTCAATCTGACGGCGGAGCCGACCGAAGTGGCGGACATCCTGATCGATCTGGCGCAGCGCGAAACCCGTACCTTTTCAAACCGCTTCGCCCATCTTTTGATGGGCGAAATGAAGAGCGCGACGCGGCTGCACAAGCATCCATTGAAGTCGGCGGGATTCCGCGTCCTGAAGGCACCCGACGTGCCGTCGGTGCTGGTCGAGCTTGGCTATGTCTCCAACAAGGGCGATCTCGAGCATCTGGTGTCGGATAGCTGGCGCTCGAAAACGGTGGCGTCGATGGCCCAGGCGATCGATACGTTCCTGGCAAAACGGCTCGCAACGGCTGTGCCGGCCAATTGAAAGGGAACTGGCAGGCCCTAGTTTGGCCACAGCGGCAGACTTATAAAATTTCTGCAAGTGCTCGGAATCGATGAAAATTCGCCGCGACAAAAGTATGATGCGCAGGGACCGCAAAGACCGCGGTCGGCACGGGTAGAATGCGCCGGCTCGGTTTTTGGCGCTCTCAGGTTTGAACGGACAAAGCGGATCGATAATGCGCTTCCTGGTGCGGTTTTTGGGCTTCCTGTTCGCGGCCGGGACCGTCGTGTTCCTGGTCGGCGTCGCCGGTGTCGCCGGGGCGATCTGGCATTTCTCCAAGGATCTGCCCGATTACTCCCAGCTCCAGGATTACGAGCCGCCGGTGATGACGCGCGTCCACGCCGCGGACGGATCGCTGCTGTCCGAATACGCCAAGGAGCGCAGGCTCTATGTGCCGATCCAGGCGGTGCCAAAGCTCGTCATCAATGCGTTCCTCGCCGCCGAGGACAAGAATTTCTACGAGCATGGCG
>JAFAUV010000076.1 GCA_019243075.1 Bradyrhizobium sp. | reverse complement strand
CGAACGCTGGTGCATCATGGGCATCAACGGCGCCGGCAAATCCACGCTTTTGAAACTGGTGGCTGGCTCGACGCAACCGGATGAGGGCAGCGTCGCCCTCGGCGCGAGCGTCAAGATGGGATATTTCGCCCAGCACGCCATGGATCTGCTCGACGGCGAACGCAGCGTGTTTCAGTCGCTGCAGGATGCCTTCCCGCAAGCCGGCCAGGGCTCGCTGCGGGCACTCGCCGGCTGCTTCGGCTTTTCCGGCGACGACATCGAGAAGCGCTGTCGCATGCTCTCCGGGGGCGAGAAGGCGCGGCTGGTGATGGCCAAGATGCTCTACGATCCGCCCAATTTTCTGGTGCTGGACGAGCCGACCAACCATCTCGACCTCGCCACCAAGGAAATGTTGATCTCTGCACTCGCCGAGTTCGAGGGCACCATGCTGTTCGTGTCGCACGACCGTCATTTCCTGGCGGCGCTCTCCAACCGGGTGCTGGAGCTGACGCCCGACGGCATCCATCGCTATGGCGGCGGCTACACCGAATATGTGGCGCGCTCCGGCCACGAAGCACCGGGCCTGCGGAGCTGAGCTCAGGCAGCCTCGCCTGAGACCGTGTCCGGTGTGCGCAAATATGGTTTAAGGCGAATAGGTGGGCCAATGGGAAACAGTTCGACCGCCAAGACGAAGGTCGCGATCGCCGGCCTCGGCGCGATCGGGATGGAGGTCGCCAAGGCGCTCGATTCCGGCATCGAGGGGCTCGAGCTGTCGGCCGTCTCGGCGGCCAATGTCTGGAAGCACCGCCCCTGGCTCGACCAGCTCGGCAAGGCGCCGGCGGTGCTTCCGATCGAGGCGCTGGCGGATGCCGCCGACATCGTCATCGAATGCGCGCCAAGCAGGCTGGTCCGCTCGATCGTTGCGCCGGTGGTGTCACGGGGCAAGACCGCGGTCGTGCTCAGTGTCGGCGCGTTGCTCGAGAACGAGGACCTGATAGCCCTCGCCAAGGTCCATGGCGGCCAGATCGTGGTGCCGACCGGCGCGCTCATCGGGCTGGATGCGATGGCGGCGGCCGCAGTCCGGACCATTCACTCGGTGCGGATGGTGACGCGCAAGCCTGTCGCGGGGCTGCTGGGCGCGCCCTATCTGGTCGAGCACAAGATCGATATCGCTGATATCAAGGCGCCGCTGCAAATCTTCGATGGGACCGCGCGGGAAGCGGCAAGGGGCTTTCCGGCCAATCTCAACGTCGCCGTCGCGCTGTCGCTTGCCGGGATCGGACCCGATCGGACCCGGGTCGAGATCTGGGCGGACCCCACCGTGACGCGCAACACGCATCGGATCGAGGTGGATGCGGATTCCGCGCGATTTTCCATGATCATCGAAAACATCCCGTCCGAAAATCCCAAGACCGGGCGGATTACCGCACTGTCGGTGATCGCCTGTCTGCGCAAGCTGCGCGCGCCCTTGCGCATCGGGACCTGAGGCAGGATCGACGCTCGACAACAAAAAGGCGGCCTGGAAGGCCGCCTTCCGTCCGGCATGCGGGGCCGAGCGATCAGCCGCCGGCTTCGCACTTCTTCATGAAGCTGGTCTTGGCCGCACCAGCGAGCTTCTTGCCGTCGGAGCCGACCGCCTTGTCCTCGCAGGCATCATGGTTGCACTTCTTCATGAAAGAGGTTTTTGCCGCGCCGGCCAGCGGCTTGCCGTCCTTGCCGACCGCCTTGGCATCGCAGGACGCATCCTGTGCGAAAGCCGAACCGGCGGCGAAGGTGGCGACAATGGCAGCCAGGATAATGCGCTTCATGGATGTCTCCCTAAGAGAAAAGTAGGCGATTGGAGCTTGGAATCTTGGCATGATCAAGCTCCCGGGCACCAAATTGGCGGAATAAATTCCAACCGCAGCAGGCCTCGTTCATCGTCGGCTCGGGATCACATCGCCCGCGTCAGCAAGGTCTTGAAATCGGCGCGCGCTCTTTGCGCCTCCGCGCGTGCGACCTCGGAAGCCTCCCCCAAGCCGAAATAGCCATGGATCAGGCCTTCGCCCCCATAGTGTCTGACCGGAACGCCGGCGCTGTCGAGCGCTTCGGCATAGGCGACGCCCTCGTCGCGCAGGGGATCGAACCAGGCGGTGCAGACGATTGCGGGCGCCAGGCCGGCAAGCTCCTTGGCCCGCAATGGCGAGACGCGCCAGTCGGCGCCCTGGCTCTTGTCGGCGAGGTAATGACCGCAAAACCATTCCATCACCGCGCGCGACAGAAAATAGCCCTCGGCGTTCTCATGGCGTGACGGAAAGCGCGCGTTCTCACTGGCGTCGGCATAATTCCCGAAGGCGTCGATAACGGGATAGACCAGGAGCTGCGCGGCAAGCCTGATGCCGGCATCGCGGCAGGCGATCGCCGATGTCGCCGCAAGATTGCCGCCGGCGCTGTCGCCGGCGACACCGATGGCGTTGGCGTCACCGCCGAATTCGACAATGCGCGCGGAGACGTCACGCATGGCGGCGAAGGCATCCTCGAACGCGCCGGGAAAGCGCGTCTCGGGCGGGCGCCGGTAGTCGACGGAGACGACGACCGCGCCGGTCTCGATCGCCAGCCAGCGGGCTTGCCGGTCGTGGGTTTCGAGATCACCCCCGACCCAGCCGCCGCCATGGAAGAACACCACCGTCGGCCGCTTGCCTCGATGGTTGCGATAGACCCGCGCCGCAAGGGCACCCGCCGACCCCTTGACCTGGATGTCCTGCACGCCCTCGACGGGCGGGGGTGGAATGGCGGCGCGGGAAGCGGCGAGCGCCCGCAGCGCATCGCGCGCGCTCTGCGGGGTCATGGTCGCGGGATCGCGAAGCGGTAGCAGTGGAATGATCTGGGCGATGACTGGATCGAGCGGGGCGGGCATCCCTGGGCCTGTTCTTGCTGATTTTGCGCAAGCATAGATTTTGCCCGTGGCGCCCGCAATGGCCTCCGAGAGTTGCGGCAAGCAGGCGAGATACGGGATTACCGGCTCAGCGCCACCGCCTTGAACGCGGTCACGAGCGGCTTCTCCAGCTTGCCATTCATGCCGCACAGAATGTCGTAGGCATCGGCGCGCGACATCGTTGCCCGGTACGGCCGCGCTTCGATCAATGCCGCGAAAATGTCCGAGATGGCCAGGACGCGGACGAGGTCGCTGATATTTTCCGCGCAAAGCCCATCCGGATAGCCGCTACCGTCGAGGAATTCATGGTGATGCCGGACGGCGTCGAGCACTTCGGCCGAGATACCACCCGTGTCCTTGATTGCAGTGTGGCCTGCCACTGGATGGGATTCGATCAGCGCCCGTTCCTGCGGATTGAGGCGGTCAGGTTTGTCGAGAATCTCAAGCGGGATCATCGCCTTGCCGATGTCGTGAAACATCGCCGACAAATAAAGCCGTTCCACCTCGCATCCGGGAAAGCCGAGGCTCAGTCCGAAGTCGACGGCTACCCCGGTGACCAGCAGGCAGTGCTGGTAGGTGCCCTCGTGATGGCGCCGCACGGTCGAGAGCCAGTCCGACAGCCCGTGCTCCTCAACCGCGGCGGCGATTTCGGCGCCCGCGTTCTTTGTGCCGGCAACATCGATCGCCATGCCGCTGGCGACGGCGGTGAACATCGAAGCGAGCGCGACCTCGCCGCTGCTGGCGGCCGCTGCCGCGCCGAAGGGGGCGGCCTGGGAAATGGCCGCGCAGGTCTGGTCCGCCACTTCCTTCAACAATCTGGCCTGACTGAGCGGACCGGAAAGGACCGCCGTCGCTCCCAGCGCGTAGGCCTGCGAAATCGACAGATGCGCAGAATTTTCCACCAGGAAGATGCGCTTTTCCCCCCGGCTCAGGCTGGCAAGAACTCTCTTCAGTGCGCAGATGTTTTCGATGGATTGAAGGTCCACCTTGACTACAAGCGCTTGAATGTTGCTCCGCTGGACGCTCAACCTGCCAAGCAATTCAGAGGTGACCGCGTGCTTGCGTTCGAGCACGGAGCGGACGCCGGCTAGCCTGGCAGGGGTGTCGCTTATCACATGGATCAGCATGGCGATCGTTCCGCATCCGGACTGATCAGGCCCGTCGCGCCGGCTGCAAGCCAAATTCAGGCTGCGGCATGGTAGACGAGAAAACCGGTTGCATTGAAAAATTATCCCTTCGCCAGGATCGTGGTGCTAAAAATCGTCTACTCAACTTGGATGAGCGTTGCGTGCCTTCTTCTTGTCGGCGGCGGTGGTGAACTTGACGCCGACCTGTGTTCCATCGACCCAGACCAGCTCGCAGCGGCGGAATGCGAGGCCGGTCGAAGACAGCAGCAGGAAGAACTCGCGGGCCCTCAGGACGTCGGGCGAGCCCTCGATCTCCAGCTTTGCGCCGGTTTGCGAAACGTCGAGCAGAACGCAGCTTCGTCTCCAGGTGCCGTCTACGCCCATCAGGTTGACCGGATGTACCTGATCAAATTGGACACGGGTCGCCTTGCGGCTTTCTCCTTTCATCGTCGTTCTCCAGCGGCAATGACGTGGTCATCGGAAATCAATTTCTTGGCGGTCGTCTGCGGCGGCTCGAAGCGAATGGTATATTGGGCCGACGAGACGTAGAGCATCTCGAACACTTCCCTGGCTTGATCGAGCTGCTGTTTTGAAAGTGGCGGAACGCGCCTGTTGTTGATGACGGCCAGCGTCGTCTGCCAGTTCAGGCGCGAGGCCCGGCAGGCAATGAGCAGGCCGGCGCCGCTGTCTTCGTCCATCAGCGGCGCGATGACATCGACAGAGCCGCCCGACAGCAGGGACAAGGCGGCGATGACGTTGGGATATTCGCGCCGGATGGCAAAGCGGTTCACGGAGGAGTCGTTCAGCTTTCCGCCGTGGTTGAGAGCGATGACGGCGGCGTGCGCTTCGGCATAATCGTCGGGGGCAGGTTTGTTCGGGACATCCTGCATGGCGGCGCGATCCAGCGCCGCCTGAACCCGTTCGCGCGTCGGCGGGGATGCGCATTTCCTGAGCCGCGAGCGTACCGTCTCGGTGGTCTTGGCAAGCAGGTTTTCCAAGGCGGCTTCGGGAAGGTCGGCACGCAGCCCCAGAGCTTCGGCGACGGTGTCATCGTGCGCGGCGGTCGCGAGAAGGCTCGCATAGCCCTTTTCGGTAAGTTTCGCCGACGCATTTCGTGCGAGGACCCGGGATACATCCTTCCCGGCATGTTTCAGGACGGCCTCGGTGACCGCTTCGCTCAATCCCGGTCGCTTCGAGATGGCGAGGAGATGTTGCTGGCTGCGGTTGCCTGCGATCTCGACCAGATCGGCATCCTGCAGCGTGCGCGATTTGAGAAGGGCGGGAGAGGCGACCGCCGGGTTGTCGTGGTAGGCGAGGCGGCGCATCGTTTCTGGCAGCGGCGGCGTCGCATCGGCGAGCGCGGCGCCCAGCTCGGCCAATGCGCGGGCCTCCGTGCGATGCAGCAAACGAACCAGCACTTCGTCAAAAATGCAGAGCTGGGAAGGATTTAAACGATGCGCTTCGGCAAGAAAAAGGTCGGCGACCTGCCGCAACATGCGGGCACGGCGGGCCGGCGAGCCATCGCTGACGGCCGCCTCAAGCTCGACGGTGAGTTCGGCAGACCCGAAAGCAATCATGGCCGGCGCCAGTTGATGAAAACGTCCTGTTTCCACCTGGAACTTCACGCCAGCCGTCTTAAGATATGATATAGTTGTGTGCAGTTTTGGTGCCATGATACCTGAAGTTGCCAGCTGAAAAGATATCGAAATTTGGCAGGCATGATGCCGCGCAGACGGCCAAGGCGGAATCGCCGCTATCAATAATGATCTAAGGACAGTCGATTTTAGCTAGCCGTCGTTACGACGGGATTTATTGGGACTGGGGGATGGGCGGGGATGCTTTCGAGCCAAGCCTGGCGCCGAAGACGTTTCGGTTTTTCGATATCGACGAGTTTCGAAGTTCGGTGCGAAAGCTAAGTGTGGATTTCACTCCGCTGGTCCGCACGATTGCCGCCGAGCAGACCATATTGAATCTCGAGGGTTGCAGCGTCAATTTCATCAAATCCTTTCCGCGCATCAGTGATGGACAGTTTGCTCCGGACTGCACCGTGGTCGGATTCACCATGGACGACGGGATTCCAATTCTCTTCAATGGCGTCGAACGCGACAAATCCGTGGTCGTGATTGGAAGCGGTGGCGCGGCCTATAGCGCCGTCGAGCGGACGGAAAGACGGTACGCGTCGATCGTCTTCTCTCCCGAGATACGCGATCGCGGCTGGCCGCTCGGTTCGGCACATTTCAACATGTTCGAGACAAGCCCGACGGCCCATCAGCGACTGCGCGATCTGGTGGTTCAGGTGCTGTCGGTCGTTCCGGAGTTGGGCGAGATGCCGAACGTGAGCGAGGCCTCCGTCGCCGTCAGGGAATCGCTGCTCGGCTGCATCGATGGTGTGGTTGGCGAGATTGCTCCGGCGCGATGGGCATCGCACGCCAATTCGTCCCGGCAGTTCAAGATATTTCAGGATATCCGGGCTGTGTTGGCCGGCAGCCTCGGCAGACCGATCTACAGCGAGGAACTGGCGCAGCAGGTCGGCATATCGGTTCGCTCGATGCATGATGCGATCCTGCGCTACCGGGGCATGAGTCTGCATCGCTACTTGCGGCTGAGACGGCTCTGGCTCGTCCGCCGGCGTCTGCTCGCCGGAGCAGACAGCGTCAAGGCGATCGCGCTGGCTTTCGGCTTCTGGCACCTGGGCGATTTCTCGGGAAGTTATCGCCTGCAATTTGGCGAGTCCCCCTCGGAGACGTTGGCGAGGTCGCGCCGCAGCTAGGCCATCCAATCCCGGCTGCCCGGGATCGGCAGCTCGGCACCTCGTCGCCGGGCCGGCTCGCGCTGCGGCATCAAGACATGAAAGGCTAGTGCGGCCCTGCCTCGGAGGTCTTCGACGGCGGCTTGGGTTGGGTCTGCCCGCCACCGGCTTCCTGGCAAGGAAGCTGTTGCCAGCTTCCATCCGGTGCCTGCCGATAGGCGTGGCAGGTGGAGGAGATCGATTGCTCGTCGGTCTTCTGGGGCTGGGCGTTTTTGGCCAGGACCGGCGCGGATATAAGGAGCGCCGTCGCAGAACCGACGAAGATCACTTTCGCAATCCGCATCTTGAGTTCCCCGTGGAAAAGGCGCCGGTAATTCTCGGGCCGATTGTGGTGATTTTGGGCCAAGGCGGCGCCCGGTCCGAGCTATGCTTAACGGCCGACAAACTTCGGTAAAAGGCACGGCCGGGCCTGCGGCCGTCTAGATGTTGCCGCAGTTCTGGCTCTCAATTGGGCTTGGCTGGTTAGAGCGACTCTCTCCGAGGGGTTGGGTGCCTCTTTGAGGAGCGAAATTGGGGACGTAATGGGTTTCGATCCCGCGACGGTGGAGACATTCCTGCCGCGTCGGCGCATCGGACGGTCCGAGACCGCGGTGCTGGTCGTGGCATCGCTGGCCTTGGCGGTCGGTGCGGCCGCTTGGCTGACGGAGGCCGATTCTGCGATCTCCGAAACCACGGCCGACATCTCCTCTTTCGAAGACCGGTTCGTGGCACCCTCCGAGCGTTTCGCCACCCCCTCGTCTGCGGAGCTGTTTCGGATCCGTCCCGCCTTGCAGGGGCTCGACCGCTCCGCCTTGGCCGAGCTGCAGACGAAGTGGCGCAGCGCGAGGGACGAGCTGACGCAGGGGCTTCCTTCCTCCGATTGGCGCCCCGACATTGGTGCCGAACGCACCGCCAGCGTTCCGGAGAGCAAGATTGCTAGCGCTGGCGACATCCCGCTGCCGCGCGCGCGTCCCGCAGGGGCCGATGTGCAGATGGCGGCGGCCGAGGCTCCGCCAGCGCCGCAGCAGCCTGAAAATCGCTCCGTGCTGCAAAAGCTGTCCGATCTCATGCCGAGCAAGCTGACGCTGGCTTCGCTGACCCCCTTCCAGCGCGGGCCTGATCTCGCGGCGCTCGGCTATGACAACCAGACCGCGGTCTACGATATTTCCGCACACGCGGTTTACCTGCCGAACGGCTCGACCCTGGAAGCGCATTCGGGGTTGGGCCGGTTGCGCGACGACGCTGACCATGTCGACCAGCGCATGGTCGGCGCTACGCCGCCGGCGACCTATGAGCTGAAACCGCGGGAGCAGTTATTCCACGGCGTCCGCGCGCTGCGCATGCTGCCCACCGACGGCAGCACGACGCTCGGCCGCGCCGGGCTGCTCGTGCACAGCTACATGCTGGGACCCGAGGGCGATTCCAACGGCTGCGTCTCGATCCGCGACTATGAGCGTTTCCGCAAGGCCTATGACGATGGCGAGATCACTCGCCTCATTGTCGTGCCGAGCCTCGGCGCCGTCCAGGCTGCACAGCGCGCAACCTCGCAATCGTGACCTATTTCGCGCCTGACATGAGCACGGTCTCCAGCTCGGAAACACCGCTGCGCACGACTTTCAGATTGAGGCTGAACGGCAAGCCGGTCTCGATTTCGACCGTCGGCCAGGCCTATCAATTCCTCACCACCCTGAGCTCGATCGAGTGGATGGAATATCGCTCGCTGCATGACGACGCCGTCGAACTGCTCGAACGCGCCGCCGACAATGCGATGTTGACGGTGCAGGCGACCAATGCCGTCCGCGCACTGTTCGTGAACGCGAAGCTGCTCTGAACGCAGGAGCCGTGGCGCGCGTCTCAAAAGCTTGCGCAAACCGATTGTTAGCAATTGCTCCGCGCTGATTTGCCCGATTCCGATTCGTTCTTTGAGAACGAAATGGAGTCAGACGAGGAACGGATGAAGCGTTCGCCGGATGGCATGAGCATCAATGGCGGCCGAGCGGGGCAGGGGTGAAGGCAACGGCGCGTCTTTTTCCCATCGGCGATTGACGCGAGCGCCATGGGCGAGGTTTCGTGGCGCGCCTAGAGTTGAACGCTGCAGCACCGGAGCAACGCCCCATGAGCCTGTTCAGTTCTCCTTTCGATCCATCGCGCGAGGCGGCGCTCGTGACCGGCGCCGGCAACGGCATCGGCCGTGCGATCGCCCAGGCGCTGGTCGGCGAGGGTGTGCGGA
>JAFAUV010000332.1 GCA_019243075.1 Bradyrhizobium sp. | reverse complement strand
GGGCAGCGAATCGCGCGAGGGCGCGTGATCCTGGCCGACGAGCTGGCGCATCAGGCGGAAGCCGAGATCTTCCAGATCGTGCAAGCGGTCGCGCAGGTAGGGGTCGGTCGAGCGCAGCATGCGGGCGCGGGTGTCGGACTGCACGCGTTCGACCGCGGCTTCCGCGGTGAGGCCGGTGGCGACCGCTTCATGCAGCTTGTGCGACCAGCCCTGGTCGTTGGCGAACATGCGGTAGGCTTCCAGCACGTCGCGATGCTCGCCGCCCTCGGCGACGTCGCCGCGCTCCAGCATGCGGTCGAGATCCGAGCGCAGCTTGGCGAGGGCCGCGTCGAGCCGCTTGATCTCCTTCGGCAGGTCCTCGGCGATGTAATTGTTGATGACGACGCGCGGCTCGTGCAGCACGACATGGCCGAGCGCGATGCCGTCGGACAGGATGGCCCCGGTCTTCTGCATCGAATGCCGCGCCGCGGGTTCGGCCCCCGGCTGTGCCAGCGAGGACAATTCGCCGGAGGCGATCAGCTCCGCCAGCACCATCGCGGTGGTCTGCAGGGCCTCGAGCTCCTCCTCGACATAGGTCCGCTTGGCGCGGTTCTGCACCACCAGCACGCCGAGCGTGTTGCCGGCGCGCAGGATCGGCACGCCGAGGAAGGAGTGATAGATTTCTTCGCCGGTCTCGGGGCGGAACGAGAAGGCCGGGTGGCTCTGGGCGTCGGAGAGATTGAGGGGCGTGGCTTCGCTCGCGACCAGACCGACCAGGCCTTCATGGGCGCTCAGCACGGTGCGGTGCACGGCGTCGCGGTTGAGACCCTCGGTGGCGTAGAGCTCGAGCGTGTTGTCGACGCGCAGCACGTAGCAGGAGCAGACCTCCGCCACCATGTTGGCGGCGATCAGCACCACGATCTTGTCGAGCCGCTCCTGCGCCGAGACCTGCTCCGCCATGGTCTCGCGAAGCCGTCTCAACAGGACGCGGGGGCCTCCCGACGCGCTTCGCATGACCTAATGTCCCTCCCAAAGCCTGGCCCGGCAGGCGGCCGGGCGCAGGTTGAATTCCGAGCGACCATTGGACTTTATCCCTCCGGCTCCGCCGCAACGTCGCCAATGGCGCGACGGATCGGACGAACTCACTGCCGCGCAGCTCGCATCCGCTCATCCTGCCCGCCGTATAGCGAATTGAGGCTTGTTTTGCCAAGCAAAACGCCTGCCAGCAGCGATCACCTGTCGGCAGCCGCCAATGCTGCGCTCGCGAAGCGCGCAGATCGCCCGAGTGCGACCAACCGGGCGATGGGCGGCGCCCGCGCGCGTGAAAAATATTTCTAGGCTCGGTCGAGGCCGTAGAGCGTATGCAGCGTGCGCACTGCCAGTTCCGTATAGGCGGTGTCGATCAGCACCGAAAACTTGATCTCGGAGGTCGTGATGGCGCGGATATTGATATTGCGCGCGGCGAGCGCCGAGAAGGCCGTGGCGGCGACGCCGGCGTGGCTGCGCATGCCGCTGCCGATCACGGAGACCTTGGCAACGTCGGTCGCGCTGTCGAACCGCGCGTAGCCGATCTTGGCCTTGGCCGCGGTGATGGTGTCCCTGGCGCGGGCAAAGTCGGCCGCCGGCACCGTGAAGGTGAGGTCGGTGAACTTGCCGTCCTCGGAGACGTTCTGGACGATCATGTCGACATTGATGTTGGCATCGGCGAGCGGCCCGAAGATCGCCGCGGCCACCCCCGGCTTGTCCTCGATCTGGCGCACCGAAATCTGGGCCTCGTCCCTGGAGAAGGCGATGCCGGTGACGACGTGGCTTTCCATGATTTCCTCCTCGCTGCAGATCAGCGTGCCCGGCGGCGTGCCGTGCGGATCGATATCTTCCGGCTTGTCGAAGCTGGAGCGCACGAAGATCGGCATGTTGTGCACCATGCCGAGTTCCACCGAGCGCACCTGCAGCACCTTGGCGCCGAGCGAAGCCAGCTCCAGCATGTCCTCGAAGGCGATCTTGTCGAGACGACGCGCCTTCGGCACCACGCGCGGGTCGGTCGTGTAGACGCCATCGACGTCGGTATAGATGTCGCAGCGGTCGGCCTTGAGCGCGGCCGCGATCGCCACCGCCGAGGTATCGGAGCCGCCGCGCCCGAGCGTGGTGATGCGGCCGGTCTGCGGATTGATGCCCTGGAAACCGGCGATGACGGCGACTTCCTTGCGGTCCGTGAAACGGTTGATGATCTCGCGGCCGTCGATGTCGAGGATGCGCGCGGAGGCGTGCGCATCGCTGGTCTTGATCGGGATCTGCCAGCCCTGCCAGGAGCGCGCCTGGATGCCCATGCTCTGCAGCGCGATCGCCAGCAGCCCGGAGGTGACCTGTTCGCCGGAGGCCACGATCGCGTCATATTCGCGCGCATCGTGCATGGCGGAGGCCTCGGTGCACCAGGCCACCAGCTCGTTGGTTTTGCCGGCCATCGCCGATACCACGACCGCCACCTCATGGCCGGCGTCGACCTCGCGCTTCACATGGCGCGCGACGTTGCGGATGCGGTCGATATTGGCGACGGATGTGCCGCCGAATTTCATCACGAGGCGGCCCATGACGACGCTGCGAATTCTCCAGTGATCCGCTAGGGATAATTATGCCGGCCCGCTCAAAAGCTGAGGCATCCGGGTCGAAAGGCGCGTATACATAGCCAAACGGCCCGCCGCAAGCCGGTTTGCGTGCGGGAAAGGCGGTCGGGTGAGGCGGAGTCAAGGGTTCGGCTGATGGCGCGCTATATCGACGATATCCTGCAGCCCGGCGAAAAGGTGCTGTATTCGACCAACGCGCACTGGGTTTTCTTCGGCCCGGCCATCGCGGCCTGGCTCCTGGTCGCAGCGCTTCTGGTGGTGTCCCGGATGATAACGACGGAGGGCCTGATTGTCCTGTGCCTCGGCGGCGCGGCGGTCGTCGCATTGCTGGGGCTATACTGGACGATCAAGGCCTGGTTCCACCGGATGACCACCGAAACCGACATCACCGATCATCGGGTCGTGCACAAGACCGGCTTCATCACGCGACACACCTTCGAAATACCGCTCGACAAGATAGCGAGCGTCGACGTCGATCAGACCATTTTGGGCCGCATGCTCAACTATGGCGACGTGACGATCATCGGCGTTGGCCCGGGCACCAACAAGACCATCGACACCATCGCCTCACCCCTGGCGTTCCGCAGCGCCATCACCACGCGATAGGGACGCGCCACATGGCTGCGCAAACCAATGTTTCCGGCACCAGCGTCGATCCGGCCGAGGTCGCCAAGTTTTCGAAATTGTCGGCGGAGTGGTGGGACCCGAGCGGCAAGATGGCGCCGCTCCACAAGATCAATCCGCTGCGGCTCGGCTATATCCGCGATGCCGCGGCCCGCAAGTTCGAGCGCAATGTCAAGAGCCTGAACTGCCTTTCGGGCCTGCGCATCCTCGACATCGGTTGCGGCGCGGGCCTGTTATGCGAGCCGCTGACGCGGCTCGGCGCGCAGGTGATCGGCGTCGACCCCTCGGCGTCCAACATCGCGGCGGCCAAGCTGCATGCCGACAAGGGGCATCTGTCGATCGATTACCGCTGCACCACGGTGGAAGCCATGGACGTGCGCGAGCGCTTCGACATCGTGCTGGCGATGGAAGTGGTTGAACACGTCAGCGATGTCGGCGCGTTTTTGCGCCGCTGTGCGGCCATGCTCAAGCCCGGCGGGTTGATGGTGGTCTCGACCTTGAACCGCAACTGGAAGAGCTTTGCTCTTGCCATCGTCGGTGCCGAATACATCCTGCGCTGGCTGCCGCGCGGCACCCATCAATGGGGGAAATTCGTCACCCCCGACGAACTCGCCAAATATCTGCTCGACAATCGCCTCGTCATCACCGAACAGACCGGCGTCGTCTACAGCCCCTTCAGTGACAAATGGAGCCTCTCCTCCGACACCGACGTGAACTACATGGTGATCGCCGAGGAGATGGTGTGATACGGTGTCGTCCCTGCTTTCGCAGTGCTTTCCCAGGGACGATAGCGAGTTTGGCTCGATCCTGCCGTGGATCCGCAATCGCGCGCCCTGCGCGTCAATTGCGGTCTTCGGGCAGCACCGGAAGCGGCGACACCTCGACGCCTTCCTCGATCAGCGATTTGGCTTCCTCGGGCGAGGCCTCGCCGTAGATCGGGCGGTGCTCGATCTCGCCATAATGCATTTTGCGGGCTTCGTGCGGGAATTTCTCGCCGACATTGTCGGCATGCTTGACGATATGGTCGCGCAGCTCCTTCAGCTTGGCGCGCAGCTCGCGCTCCTGCGCCATCACCAGCGGCGTCGCCTCCGGGGCGGCCGGGACCGGCGGCGGCGCGGGTGCGGCGACCGGCTCGGTGCGCTCCCGGGCTTTCTTGCTCACGATGCGCGGCGCCATGATCGCCTTCTCGACGGCGACGGAATTGCAGACCGGGCAGCTCACCAGCCTGCGCTTGACCTGCTGCTCGTAGGCCGCGGAATCCTGGAACCAGCTTTCGAAATGGTGGTCACGTTCGCAGCGCAGCGCGTAGCGGATCATGCCGATCCCCGCACCAGATGCAGATGATCGGGACCGGATTTGGGATCGGCGATGCCGAAGCGGCGCCCGTGCTGCAGTGACGGCACGGCCCTCCGCGCGGTTTCGACCCTGGCCGGATCGATCCTGGCGAGGAATACGCCGGGTTCGACGCCGCCCTCGGCCAGAATCTCGCCCCAGGGCGCGATGATCAGCGAATGGCCATAGGTCTCGCGCTTGTTCTCATGCAACCCGGCCTGCGCCGCCGCGAACACGAAGCAGCCGGTCTCGATGGCGCGTGCGCGCAGCAGCACATGCCAATGCGCCTCGCCGGTCTTGCGGGTGAAGGCGGAAGGTACGGTCACGAACGAGGCGCCGGCCTCGGCCAGCGCACGATAAAGCGCGGGAAAGCGCAAATCATAGCAGATGGTGAGCCCGATCCGGCCCCAGGGCAGGTCGGAGATGACGGCCGTTTCGCCCGGCTGGTAGTTCGCGGATTCGCGATAGCTCTCGCCGCCGGGCAGATCGATATCGAACATGTGGATCTTGTCGTAGCTTGCGATCACGCCGCCATCGGGTCCGATCAGGAAGGAACGGTTGACGGCGCGCTCGCTCGATGCGCGCAGCGCCAGCGAGCCGACATGCAGATGAATTTTCAATTCCGCGGCCAACGCGCGATAGGCTTTCAGCGAAAGATCGTCGGCTTCATCGGCGAGATGCTCGAACAGCGCCTTGCGGTTCAACTGCATCATGTTGCTCACTTCGGG
>JAFAUV010000016.1 GCA_019243075.1 Bradyrhizobium sp. | reverse complement strand
GACCCGAGCCCCTGTCTTCGAAATAGCCGAAGGCGGAGACGATGAGGATCACGAGCGCGAGCACCGCGAGCAGGTCGAGCTGCCGGGGGTCGTGATCGTGGCGGCTGATTTTTCAGCGCATTGTTGTTTCCTCCCCGAGGGGGCGTCACGACAATGCGATCGAAGCGACGGAGGTTCCCGCGCTCCAGCACTGCACTTTGGGCGTGGGAGCGTCGTCTGGTCCCGCTTGACCCGGAAAACTGCTTCACACTTTCTCAGACCGTGCGGGTGGCGCGTTCACGCCGCGCCATCGGCCATAGCGCCAGGGCAGGTACCAGCGCGCGCCGGCCGGCAACGCAGATGGCACGAGATCGATTCCGGAGGTGCCGAAGGGATGACAGCGCAACAGCCGCGCCAGTGTTATCCAGCCGCCGGCCCACAACCCGAAACGGTCGATCGCCTCGTCACCATAGACCGAGCAGGTCGGCAGGTGACGGCAGTTGTAACCGACCAGCGGTGAGAATGTGTGCCGATAGACCCAGATCAGCGCGCGTCCGGCTTGGCGGGGCAGGCGCAGCAGGACGGCCAGGCTGGAACTAAGAGGTTGCGATGGTTCCCTCAAATTTGGCTGTGGATGTTTCATGGGCGCCGTGCCTCGATCCTGCGCGCGCGATGCCCCGTTCCGAGGCAGGGAACCCGAAGCCGCAGGCCGTTGCGCCACGCTGTTCCAGTTATGCGCGAGTTTTTGGTAGCAGTGCAGCAAGTGGCTATGGACGATGCGTATTCCCACGGATACCATTTTATGACGTCGCGATGATAGAATCGTAGCGGCGTTGAGTTGGGGCTTGCCGTCGCTCGATTTGGGCTTGGGGAAGGGACCAGTTTGAAGCTCTTGAAATTGTCAGATCTCCGCGGCTGGGCGCTCTGCTGCGCCGCCGCATTGTGTTTCGCCTTGTCGGGCGCGACCGCGCTGCTCGGGAATTCGGCGCGGGCCGGCAGCAGCCTGGAAGAACGCAAGCTGCCTATGAAATTCAACTGGGTCGCCTGCGAGGCCCATTGCCGCGGCTGGATCAGCGCCGTCGGTGTCGTTACCGCGGATAGCCCAAAAGATTTCGAGGAATTCGCCGCAGGCCGCGACCTTCGCGGCGCCACCATCGTGCTCGATTCCAGTGGTGGATCGGTCAACGATTCCATCGTGCTCGGCCGGCGCTTCCGCGAGCTGGGTCTGCTGACCACGGTCGGCACCAGCGTATTGGCTCACAACGCGGCGCGGGGAGATCACGGCGGCGTTGCTCCGGACGCCTATTGCGAATCCATGTGCGCCTATCTCTTGCTCTCCGGCAAGGCGCGCTATGTGCCGCAGGAGGCTCATGTCCGCGTCCATCAAATCTGGATGGGGGACCGCGCCGACGACGCCAAGGCTGCAAGCTACAGCGCGCAGGATCTCATGATCGTGGAACGCGACGTCGGCCGGCTCGCCAAATACACCTTTGACATGGGTGGGACGGGCGATCTGTTGTCGCTGTCGCTGAGCGTGCCGCCGTGGGACGAGCTGCACGAGCTGACCCAGGCCGAGCTCCGCCAGACCAACCTCGTCACCACCGACAAGGTGGCCGACGTGCTGCCGCAAGCCGAAGTGTCGGTGCCGATGGCGCAACTGGCGCCCCGGGAATCGGGACCGAAGACCGTTCAGGATCGCTTTGTCAGCAATGCCGTCGAAGGCGCCGCGCCCGCAAAACCCACCAAAACCGCCGAGGTAGTGGTTCCCACGGTCAACACGACGGCGCCGGCGAAATAGGCTACTGCGCCGCCGCCGGCTGCTTGGCCGCCTTGTCGTTCTTGGCCTCGATCTGGCCGATCGCATCCACCACGGCGTCAAATGTCAGCATGGTCGAGGCGTGCCGCGCCTTGTAGTCGCGCACGGGCTCGAGCAGGGCGACGTCGGCCCATTTATGGTCCGCCGGCGGCGGGCTGCCGTTCTCTTTCAGCATTCTGCGAACGGTTTCGCGCAACTCCCGCAATTCGCTCGCCGTCGAACCGATCACGCGGCTCGCCATGATGGAGGAGGAAGCTTGCCCAAGCGCGCAGGCCTTCACATCATGGGCGAAGTCGGTGACCACGGGCCCGTCCATCTTGAGGTCGACCTTGACCGTCGAGCCGCACAGCTTGGAGTGGGCGGTAGCGCTGGCATCGGGGTCGGAAAGCCGCCCCAGGCGTGGGATGTTCCCCGCCAACTCGATGATGCGCTTGTTGTAAATGTCGTTGAGCATAGGATCGCGGTCCGCCGGGCCGGCCTTGGCGGCCGGATGTCATGGTCTTATATATGGGGCCGTCCGGACGAAATACAGTCCGGCGCGTTCCTCAGGCGTCCGGCGGCAGCGCGTCCGCCCCGTCTGCCGGTGACACTCCGGTCCTTGGACCGGTCGAACGGAGTAGACGACATGGATGGCGCCTTGATCAAACCGCTTCGTGCCGGCAAGCCAGCCGAATCCCGCCCGGCCGAGCTCGATCCATCCGAATTTCTGGCCGCCGCGGTGCGCGCCGACCAGCCGCGCCCATCGCGCGCGGAGGCCGAGGCCGCCGTGCAGATCCTGCTCAGCTACATCGGCGAAAATCCCGACCGCGAAGGCCTTCTCGATACCCCGCGCCGGGTAGTCGAAGCCTTTGACGAGCTTTATCAGGGCTATCATCAGTGCCCGGCCGAGGTGCTGGACCGCACCTTTGGCGAGACCGCCGGCTATGATGATTTCGTGCTGGTCCGCGACATCGAGTTCACCTCGCAATGCGAGCACCACATGATGCCGTTCTACGGCAAGGCGCACATCGCCTATACGCCAGTCGAACGGGTGGTGGGCCTTTCCAAGCTGGCGCGGCTGACCGACATTTTTGCCCGCCGCCTGCAGACCCAGGAGCATTTGACCGCGCAGATCGCGGCCGCCATCGACGAGATCCTCAAACCGCGCGGCGTTGCGGTGTTGATCGAAGCGGAGCATACCTGCATGTCGGTGCGCGGTGTCGCCAAGCATGGGGCGACGACCTTCACCAGCCGCTACACCGGCATGTTCCGCGACAATCCGGCGGAACAGTCGCGTTTCCTGTCCATGGTGCGGGGGACTTGAGCGCTGATGCGCTGGCCCTCGCTTCGAGAGCGAGGATCATCCCGTGTCCACGTCAGCAGATGAAGACCGCGAAGAGGGGCTTTCCTTTCGGCCCAAATTCGATGCGTCCGGCCTTGTGACCTGCGTCGCTACCGATGCGGCGACCGGCGAAGTGCTGATGGTCGCGCATATGAACGACGAGGCGCTGCGCAGGACGAACTTGACCGGCGAGGCCTGGTACTTCAGCCGCTCGCGCAATGCGTTGTGGCGGAAAGGTGAGAGCTCGGGTCAGACCCAGCGCGTCATCGAGATGCGCATCGATTGCGACCAGGATGCGGTCTGGATCCGCGTCGAGCAGGTCGGCGCCGCCTGCCATACCGGGCGGAAGTCGTGCTTCTACCGCAAGGTCGAGGCTGGCGAGGGCGGGACCAAGCTCGTCTTTGTCGACGCTAGGCGGCTGTTCGATCCGGAAACGGTCTATCGGAGATGAGCTGGTCGTCTCGCATTCGCGCTTCGCGCACCCGGCACGGCGGTCTCGATTAACGCCCCGTTAACCATAGCCGCCGCACTGTGACGCTGGCGGGAGCGCTCTTCGGGAGAAGGAGCGCGCCACGCGCCAGATGATCGTGTCCGGGGAGCAGGGCACCCAAGATGTCGGTCGATACGTCACACGCCACGGCTCTCGCAGCTGCCGATCCCGCGCGGGCGCGGGTGACCGGTGCCATCAAGCAGGCATCCAACAACACCGGGGCCAGCTTCCAATACATGCTGGCGGCCGCGAAGATGGAATCGGATTTCAATCCGACGGCGGGCGCCTCGACATCATCGGCGCACGGTCTCTATCAGTTCATCGACCAGACCTGGCTTGCGACCGTCAAAGAGGCGGGCGGGCAGTTCGGCTATGGCCCATATGCCGACGCCATCACCAAGACCTCTTCCGGCGACTACACCGTCTCCGATCCCTCGATGTACCGCTCCATCATGAGGCTGCGCGACGATCCCGCGGCGAGCTCGGCGATGGCGGGCGCGCTGACCCAATCCAACAGCTTTCAGCTCACCGGCAAGATCGGGCGCCGGCCGACCGACGGCGAGCTCTATATGGCGCATTTCCTGGGTGTCGGCGGCGCGGCCAAGCTGATCAACAGCGCCGTCGATGATCCGCAGGCGTCCGCCGCCAAGATGTTTCCGAGCGCGGCCGCCGCCAACCGCTCGGTCTTCTACGATCGGCTGGGCAATGCGCGCACCGTCTCGGACGTCTATGCGGTGATCAACGCCCGCTATGCCGGCGCCGCCGACTCCTCCGCCACGCAGGCCGCGCTTGCGATGTACGGCGCCTCGGCACCAACGACGCAGGTCGCGAGCGCGGCAGCCGGACAGGCGACGCCTTCGCTGGACAGTGCGAGCTTTCTTTCGCAAATCCCCGACATGCGCACCGCCGCGCCTGCGGCTTCGACGCCGGACGGCGGCAGCAAGCCGTCGTCCACCGATCCGATCTTTCGCTCGCTGTTCCAGGTCGACGGCGCGCAGCCGGTCTCTGACACCGTGCATCAATTGTGGGGCAAGTCTTCGCCGACTGCCGATGCCACCGGCACAAACAGCAGCGGGGCGCCACGGCCGCTCGATCTCTTCAGCGATCCCAACGGCACGTTCTCGGGCTAGGCAATCAAGCCCCGGCTTGGTCACCGGGAAGCCGCGCACCGCGCCGGATCGCAAATCGCGCCCCTCGGTTGCGGCCCCCTGGATAGCTGCGTCACACCGGCGCGCTAACCCGCACCCTTAACAAAACGTCAATAGAACCAGCCGGTTATGGTGAACGCTTTGTTAAGCGTCGTGGTTTATTTTGTATTTCAGTGGCGACACCATGTCATTTTTGGGTTGCGTAAGCCGGCAGGACCATGATCGTTCGGCAGTTCATCAGCTGGATTCGTACCGCGCCCGCCGGTGAGCGGGCAGAGGCCACGCGGTCGCTCGCGCGAGCCTGGCTCATCTCGGATCTCTCGGAGGATGACCGCGGCGCCGCCGAAGGCGCGCTGCTGATGCTCCTGGACGATCCGTCGCCGCTGGTGCGGCAGGCGATGGCCGAAACCTTCGCCAGGAGCGCCGAGGCACCGGCCGCGATCGTGCAGGCGCTATCGCTGGATCAGCCCTCGGTCGCGCTTCCCATCCTCGAACATTCCCCGCTTCTGATCGATGCCGATCTTGTCGACATCGTCGCCACCGGCAATTGCGAGACGCAATGCGCCATCGCCCGCCGTATCAGGCTGCCCGCCTCCGTCTCTGCCGCCATCGCGGAGGTAGGCTCGGCGGCGGCTGCGCTGGAATTGATCGAGAACGCCTATGCGGAGCTGCCGGCGTTCTCCTGGGACCGTATCGTCGAGCGCCACGGCCATCTCGCCGCCATCCGCGAATCGATGCTGGTGCTGGAGGACCTGCCGGCCGCCACGCGCGCAGCCTTGGTCGCAAAGCTTTCGGAAACGCTGGCGCAATTCGTGGTCGCCCGCAACTGGCTCAGCGCCGACCGCGCAGGGAGGATCGCCAGTGAAGCGCGCGACCGTTCCACGCTGAACATCGCGGCGCGCTCGCGCGGCGAGGAGATGCGCGGACTTGTTTCACATTTGCGCGTTACATCGCAGCTCACCGCCGGCCTGATCCTGCGCGCGCTGCTGTCGGGCAATCTCGAATTGTTCGATGCTTCCCTGGCCGAGCTTGCCGATCTGCCGCAGGCCCGCGTCACGGCGCTGTTGCATGACCGCGGCGCGACGGGCCTGGTCGCGCTGCTCAAGCGCGCCGGTCTGCCGGAATCGACTTTCGCGGCCTTCCGCATCGCGCTCGAAGCCTTCCATGAGGCCGGCTTTGTCGACGATGCCGGCGGCGCCGCAAGGCTCCGGCGGCGCATGGTGGAGCGCGTGCTGACCCATTGCGAGACCGACCGCGGCGCCACCGAGCCGCTGCTCATCCTGCTCCGCCGCTTTGCGACGGAATCCGCGCGCGAAGAAGCGCGCCAGTTCTGCGAGGAACTCGTGGCGGAAGAGGCGACGGCGCTGCATCAGGATCTAATCGCAGCCTAGCCATCCTCATGGCGAGGCGCGGCTTTGCCCACCCGACTATTTGCGCGGGTGCTACTCCCCCGGCACGATACTCGGCGCCATGATCGCTTCGAGATGCTCGGGGCGGTCGCGGTTGACATGCATCAGATATTCGTCGGCGACGCCGCGCAGCTTGCGGCTGAGCTCGCTCGCGAGTTTCGTGCTGTCGAGCCGGGTGTGATTGTGCACGATCGCCTGGATGGCGTTGATGTGATGCTTGATCAGCTCGGCCGGCACTTTCTCGAGATCGGGCGCGTGCTCGATGATCCGGCACAGGCTTTCGGCCGCGGCGGCCGCGGAGGGGTAGCCGAAGGTCGCGGCATCGCCCTTGATGTCATGGGCGGCGCGGAAGAGTTCGTCGGCGGTCTCATTGCTGAGACCCTTCTTGATCATGGTGGTGTGAGCGGCCGACAGCCGATCGGCCTCGATCAGCATCCAGCTCTTGAACTCCCCGGAGAGGCCGGCGAGCGCCTCCTCGGCGCGCGCAACGGGATCGTCGAAGTCGCGCTCGTCGACCCGACGCAGCACTTTCCGCAATGGATTGGGCTGGGTAATGACCTTGTGCGTGGCGAAGGTCTTGACTTTGATGTCCGCGGGCTTCTCTTTCGCCATTGCAGCGTATCCTGACGTCTCAGATGCTGGAGCGGGCTTTGTCGAGTAGCGAGGGCTGCTGCAGCACTTCGACCTCGCCGCCGACCCGCCGCTCGGGACCGATATAGGCGTTGTTGGTGTTGCGCCTGCGATCGGGGCCGAAATACGTCTTGGTCTTGATGAAAGGACGTGGGCTTGCAACCACGTTGAGGATGCGCTGGTAGAGGCCTTTGGCCGAGATCGGTTTCGCCAGGAATTCGGTGACGCCGGCGTCGCGCGCCACCGTCACCCGGCGCTTTTCCGAATGTCCGGTCAGCATGATGATGGGGGCGTAGGGATTACCCTTGGATTCCGGCTGGCGGATCATCTGCGCGAGCTCGAGCCCGTCGAAGATCGGCATCGACCAGTCGGTGATGACGATATCCGGGACATAATGCGTGTACATCTCGAGCGCCGTCGCGCCATCCTCGGCCTCATAGACTTCGCGCGCGCCGAACGAATGCAACAGCGTCCGCAGGATGCGGCGCATATGCGGGTTGTCGTCGCAAACCAGAAAGCGGAGCTTGTTGAAATCGATGCGGAACATGGGACCGACCCTGCGGGGCAGACCCGGCTCAGCGCGCGCTACACCCCGCATTAACCATAGGGCGGTCGGGGTTAACGAAGGGTTGCGAACCCTGTGGTTTCAATGCCCGAATTGCTCACGAAGGATGCGTTCTTCGAGGCTGTGGCCGGGATCGAACAGCATCCGCATCGAGATCGTCTTGTCGGACAGAATCTCCACGCGGCAGACGTCGCGGGCTTCGTCGTGATCGGCAACCGCGGCCACCGGGCGCTTTTCCTCCTCGAGCACCTCGATGACGACATAGGCCGTATCCGGGAGCAGGGCGCCGCGCCAGCGCCGCGGCCGGAACGCGCTGATCGGGGTCATCGCGAGCAGCGCCGCGTTGATCGGCAGGATCGGTCCCTGCACCGAAAGATTGTAGGCCGTCGATCCGGCCGGCGTCGCGACCAGGATGCCGTCGGCCATCAATTCGCGCATCCGCTCGTGGTTGTCGATCAGGATGCGCAGGCGCGCCACCTGGTAGGTCTGACGGAACAGCGCGACCTCGTTGATGGCGTGGTGGATGTGAACCTTGCCGTGGATGTCGGTCGCGCGCATCAGGAGGGGATGAATCACCGATTCGCGCGCGGCGGCGAGACGCGCGCGCAGATCGTGCGCCGAAAATTCGTTCATGAGGAAGCCGACGGTGCCGCGGTGCATGCCGTAGATCGGCTTTCCCGTGCGCATGTGCTGATGCAGGGTCTGCAGCATCAAGCCGTCGCCGCCGAGCGCGACCACAATCTCGGCATCAGCAGGCGCGCAATTGCCATACATCTCGGAAAGCTGCGCCAGCGCCGCCTGGGCCTCTTCGCCCGCGCTCGCGACAAAGGCGATCCGGTCATATCGCTTGGACGTACTCATGAACGCGTCAGACTCGAGATCCTGGGCCCGCCACCGTCGGCTGTCGCGAAGCCCGTCGGCGAAAAGAGCCTGCGCCAATCGTCTATACGACCTAGTCTCGCCGATTTGAAGTGCCTGCACGGCAAGCGGAGAAATGGCTGCGATGGTATACGAACTTCGGAAAGGGCGGCGCTAGCCTATCATTGTCGAGACGCGGGCGGGCGGGTTTTGTCGCCAAAAGAGTAAACGGGCGACAGCGTTGCGGCAGTTTGAGGACGCGCCCCGGGGGAGAGCGGGGCCGGCCAATGCCGCAATGGTGATCTGTCCGGCCCGTTGCCCGCAACTCCAACCTGTCGCAATTTCCAGCTAAACCAACGACTGCCGGGGGCGGTGTGCAGGCACAGGCCCCGTCGATGGACCGATCACGGCAGCAAGGAGAAGCGTATGATAATGGCGTTGCCGGCGCTGCGTCGCCTCGGTTGGATGTTGGCGGTGATCGCATTGTCGCTGTCGGGCGGCGTGCGGGCTCAGGAGGCGGTGCCATCGCCACAGCCTTCACCTGCCGCGGCACCGCCCGGACCCCCCGGTCAGAAATCCGGGCAAGCCCAGTCCCCGGCAAGCCGTCGCGCCGCCGAAACCCCGGCGACGCCAGCCGCGGCCGAGCAGCACAGGCTGCCGCCGGATTCGACGACCAAGCAGACCGTCGATCTGCCCGGCCGTTCGCTGACCTTCACCGCAACCGCGGGGTCGGTCCGCCTGTTCGACGACAAGGGCGAGCCGCAGGCCGATATCGCTTACACCTCCTATCAGCTCGATGGCGTCGAGCGCACCGCGCGCCCGGTGACATTCCTGTTCAATGGTGGGCCGGGCGCCGCCTCGGCCTATCTGCAGCTCGGCAATAACGGGCCGTGGCGGCTCGCCATCAATGCGGATTCAGTGACGCCGTCGGCGCCGCCCGACCTGCAGCCGAATGCCGAGACCTGGCTGGATTTCACCGATCTCGTCTATATCGATCCCGTCGGCACCGGTTACAGCCGTTTCGTTGCGACCGGCGAGGAGGTGCGCAAGCGGTTCTTTTCCATCGACGGGGACGCGGCGGAAGTCGCGGTCGTGATCCGCCGCTGGCTAGAAAAGCACGATCGGCTGTTGTCGCCGAAATATGTCGCGGGCGAAAGCTATGGCGGCATCCGTGCGCCGAAAGTGGTGCACAACCTGCAGCGCGACCAGGGCATCGGCGTCAAGGGACTGATCCTGATCTCGCCCGTGCTCGACTTCCGGGAATTTGCGGGCTCCAGCCTGCTGCAATATGTTGCCAGCCTGCCGACCTATGCGGCGGTCGCGCGCGAGTCCAAAGCGGAGGGCAAGGGCGTGACGCGCGCCGATCTTGCCGATGTCGAGAAATATGCCAGCGGCGACTTCCTGCTCGATCTCGTCAGAGGCGAGGCCGATCAGGAGGCGACCAACCGGCTCGCCGACAAGGTCGCCTCACTGACCGGCATCGATCAGGCCGTCAGCCGGCGCCTGGCGGGGCGCTTCGGCGTCATCGAATTCCGCCGCGAGTTCGATCGGCGCGAGGGCCGCATCACCGGACGTTACGACGCCTCAGTGTCAGGGCCGGATCCCTATCCGGATTCGAGCTTCCAGTCGTTCAGCGATCCCTCCGGCGAGGGCGTCGCGCCGCCGATCTCGAGCGCAGCGATCGATCTCACCACGCGCAAGCTCAATTGGCGTCCGGACGGGTCCTATATGCTCAACAACATGGCGGTCCAACGCGCCTGGGATTTCGGCCATGGTATCAATCCCGCGCAATCCGTCGCCGATCTGCGGCAGGCGCTGGCGATCGATCCCAAGATGAAGCTCCTGGTCGCCCACGGGCTGTTCGATCTGGCGACGCCCTATTACGGCAGCAAGATCGTGCTCGACCAGTTGCCGGCCTATGCCGGCCCGCAGCGGGCCAAGCTCGTGGTCTATCCGGGCGGACACATGTTCTATTCGCGCGACGCCTCGCGCCAGGCGTTCCGCGGCGAGGTCGCGGGATTGATGAAATAAGGGCAGGCTAGCTCCGCTTCCTGCCTTTGTTATTGTGCTTGGCGTATCTCCGCTCGATCTCGGCCGCCAAGGCTCTTTCCGTCTTGAAATTGGCGCCGGCGAGCCAGATGTCGGTGACCTTGCCGGATTTGTTGCGCGAACGGCGCACGGCTTCGCCAAAGCTGGCATAGCCCGGGGCCGAGATGATGCGGCCCTTGTCGCGGCTTGTCACCTCGATCTCCGACGCGTCCAGGAAGGGGCTGACAAAATGCGGATTGGCCACCACGACCTGATTTCCCATCGGCACCAGATCGACCGCATTCCAGATCGTCCACCAGCGCCCCGTCCAATCGCGCACGCGACGCCCGGGCGCGCCGCGTGACTTGAAGGCGCGGAGAATGTGGAAGCAACCTTCCATCCAGTATCCCGCCCAGCCGTCGATGGAATTGCTCAGGATGCTGACGGCGACCTCGCTTTCCGGCATCACCGCGGTGCGCGAGATATAGCCTTGAAAGCCGCCGCCATGGCCGAACCATTCCCAGCCTTCGGACGTGCCGTTGGAGACGCCGAGCCCGTAATGCCATTCCATGCTGCCGGGAATGCGCCAATGCTTTCGCGTCATTTCGCGGCGGCTCGCCACCGAGATCACGCTTCGTTTCGCGTTCGGCGCGAGCTGGGCGAAGAAGCGGGCGGTGTCGGCGGCGGTGGCGACAAAGCCCGCGGCCGAAGCCATCGCATGCGCGGCGTTGTCGCCGAGGATGACGAAGCGCCGGCCGAGCGGCTGGCGCCTGGTATGTCCGCGCGCGAACGGCGTGCCCTTGGCAAGCGGCATGTTCGGCTCGGTCTCCTTCAGACCCGCGGCTTCGATGACTTCGCGCTTGATCCAGACCGGGTAGGGCTCGCCGGTGATGGCTTCGATCACCTGGCCGATCAGCGCAAAACCGTGGTTTGAATATTTGTGACGCGTGTTGGGCTCGATCGCCGGCGGCACTGAAAGCTCTTCCAGCAATTCGCCCCGGCTGAGATATGCGCGGCTGTCCGTGAACTGCCCGGAATCGGCGCCGTCGCGGGTGAGGCCGGCGCTGTGTGAGAGCAATTGCACGATGGTCTGCTCGGCGACCTCCTGATGCAGCCCGCCGACATATTTGCCGACGGGATCGTCGAGGCGCAGCTTCTTGCCTTCGCGCAGCTTCAGGATGCCGGCCGCGGTGAAGCTTTTCGAATGGGAAGCGATGCGAAAGCGATGGCGCGGCGTAAGCTTCTCGCCAGTGTCGAGGTTGGCAAGCCCGAACGCCTGTTCGGAAACGATCTCGCCGCGAAACGCGATGGCGATCATCACCCCCGGCTGCTGCGATCCGGTCAGTTGAAATTCTAGCCAATCGCTGATGTAGCCGACCGCGGATCGCAGCCACCCGTCCATTGCAGTCACCACCGAGGCTAATTCGCTACTGCATGGTACTCGCGAAAGCAAAACCGGCACAACCCTTCAGGGCTGTACCGGTTGCTTGTTGCTTGGCTTCGATCGGCCTTCAATCAGTAGACGAGGCCGGTGCCGGGCGGGCTTTCGAGGGCCGCCGCCAGCGAGCGATATTCGGGGCTATCGGTGCCGGCGAGCTGGGCGATCTTCTGCAGGTGATATTCGGCCTGCTCGCGGTTGCCCTGTTCGAGCTGCCACAGTCCGTAATACTGCCAGGTACGCACATGATTGGGATCGGCCTTGAGCGCGCGCTCGTACCAGACCTGCGACAGCTTGTAGTCGCCGAGCTTGCGGTAGGAATAGCCGATCAGGTTGGCGACGTCGGCGCGGTCATCCTGTCCGAGCGCCTTCAACTGTTCGATGGCGCCGGCATAGTCGTGGCGATCATAGATCGTCGTATAGGCGACGTGATAGCCGGCGAGAAATTTCAGGCTGTCGATGCTCGAGCTCTTGTTGCTCTTCTTCTTGCCCTTCGTCGAGGAATCGCTCGGAGGCGGCTTGGGCTCGTCGCCGCCCGCGGCATAGGCCGAAATCACCGGCGACGCGACCAGCACGGCCGACAGCAGCGACAATGCCAAAGATCTGGCCAAAGATCTGGCCAAGAACCTGGTCGAAGGCCTGCTCGAAGACTTGCGCATTCATCTCTCTCCCGATTGCATTCCGGCACGACCGTCCTCGCAGGGACGCTGCGCCAAGGTTGATCCTACACCCGATCCCGCTCCATTGAACATCATCGCCTGCGAAATATTCCCGGAACGCCGTCCTTTGTATGCGCGCAGTTTTGCCCGCCCGCGGCCTCACATGCGGATTTCGGATGTGAACAGGATGTCAGGCAGATGAACGCAGCCCGCGCTCGTGTTTCAGGATGGGTTCAGCGCGCCA
>JAFAUV010000375.1 GCA_019243075.1 Bradyrhizobium sp. | reverse complement strand
ATGGCGGCGATGCGGCCGGCTACACCGATTATCCCTTCTACGACGCGATGGCGCCGGCATGAAGCCGGGCTACAAGGATGGCGAGAAAGGTGCATGGCCAAAGCAGCCCCAGCAGCAGGCATCGCCGCCGGCCGATGCCTGTGCGGCAAGGTCGGCTTCGAGATCGACGTGCCGGCGCGCTGGGCTTGGCATGATCATTCCGCTTCGAGCCGCCGCGCGCATGGCGCGGCCTATGCCACCTATGTCGGAAGCTGGCGCAAGCGTTTCCGCATCACCCGGGGCAAGACGCTGGTCGCGCGCTACGAGGATGCCGCAAGCAAAACGGCGCGCAGCTTCTGCTCCAATTGCGGGACGCCCCTGTTCTACGAGCGCCCGCGCTCGCCACACATGGTCAACATCCCGCGCGCGCTGTTCTCGGGCCGCACCGGCCGCCAGCCGCTCTATCACATCGCCATCGAGGAGCTGCAAGAATGGGCCTATACCGGCGAGCCGCTGGTGCCCTTGCAGGGCTTTCCCGGCGTGGTCTGGCAGCGCTCGAAAAGGAAGCGCCGCGCCGCGGGCGAAGACCCCTTCGAGCTCGCGCGCGACGAGGCGTGATCTGCAATGCTGCCATGAGCCCCCTCCATTGCGCTCCGCAGCCGGATCAGCATGATGCCTCAACCCGCGCGTCAGCGAGCCTCGCGGACGGAGGAAACATGAAGAACCGCATCACCGGTCGTTCGGCGTTCCTGGCGCTGCTCAAGGACGAGGGCATCACCCATCTGTTCGGCAATCCCGGCACCACCGAATTGCCGATCATGCACGCGCTGAAGGACCATCCTGACCTCACCTATGTGATGGCGATGCAGGAGAGCCTGGTGGTCGCGATTGCCGACGGCTTTTCCCGCGCCTCGGGCAGGCTCGTCGCCTGCAACGTTCACGTGGCGCCTGGGCTGGGCAATGCGCTGGGCTCGTTGTTCAACGCCAAATTCACCGGCACGCCGATGATCCTCACCGCCGGCCAGCAGGAGCAGGGCCACGGGCTGATGGAGCCGGTGCTCTATGGCCCGCTGGTGCAGATGGCGGAGCCTCTGGTGAAATGGGCGGTCGAGGTGACGCGGCTCGAAGATCTGCCGCGCATCGTGCGCCGCGCCGCCAAGATCGCCACCACGCCGCCGACCGGTCCCGTCTTCATCTCGCTCCCCGGCGACATTCTCAATTCCGAGGCCGGCATCGAGCTCGGCCGTTCCACCCGTGTCGATACGCGCGTGAAGCCGTCGGATGAATCCTTGCAGGCGCTGGTTTCCCGCATCCTCAAGGCGCAGCGGCCGGTCATCATCGCGGGCGACGAGATCGTGAAAAGCGATGCGCTGAAGGAAGCGGCAAGCTTCGCCGAAGTGCTCGGTGCGCCGGCCTATCAATGCTCGACGCCGTATGGCGCGCATTTCCTCTCGGAGAGCCCGTGCTTCATGGGCGCGCTGTCGCGCCTGCAGAAGCAGGTGCGCGAGCTGCTCTCACCCTACGATCTCATGATCGTGCTCGGCGCCGATCCCTTGCGGATGTCGGTCCACAGCGAGGTCGATCCGATGCCGGATGGACTTTCCATGGTGCAGATCGGCCTGGTCGATTGGGACCTCGCCAAGAATCATGGCGCGGAAATCGCGATCAAGGCCGACGTGAAGGAAACGCTGCGCGCGCTGACCCCGGCGTTGGCGGCGGCCGGCGGCGCGGCGCTGGAACAGCGCGCCAAGCAAAACCTCGCCGACCTCGCGGCGAAAAACTGGTCCGCGCGGCGCAGGCCGCTGATCGAGCAAATCTCGAAAGCTTCCGGCAAATCGCCGATCGATCCGGACTACCTGTCGCTGCAGATCGTCGAGGCGATGCCCGATCATGCGATCCTGGTCGATGAAAGCCTGACCTCCGGCCGGCCATTGCTGTCGCTGCGGCCGCACCGCGACCGCTACGGCTATCACGCGCTCGCTTCCGGCGGCATCGGCTGGGGCCTGCCGGCCTCCGTCGGCGTCAGCCTCGCCAATCCCGCTCGCCCCGTCGTCTGCGTTTCCGGCGACGGCAGCGCGATGTATTCGATCCAGTCGCTCTGGACCGCCGCCAACCACAAGCTTCCACTCAATGTCGTGATCTGCAACAATGGCGGCTACCGCATCATCAAGCAGCGCCTGCTCGCCTTCCATGGCGACGATCACTATGTCGGCATGGACTTCATCGACCCGCCGGTGGATTTCGCCGGCATGGCGAAGGCGATGGGACTGGAGGCGGTCCGCGTCACCGATCCCGCCGAGCTGAAGCCGAAGCTGTCGGATGCGTTCAATCGCCCGGGCGCGAAGCTGATCGAGGTGATGTTGAGCCATTCCGTGAATTGACGGAGAGGCCGCAGCACCACAGCAAGACCCCGTCGTAAGGAGCGCGCATAGCCGTTTGCCTATCACGAAGCCTGCCACGACACGCGCCCGGTGCTTGCCCTTTTGCCCCCCGACAACATCACTCCACCGCCCTGGCGCGCGCGCCCGGCCGGTACTGCACGGCCGGATGCGGCAGGGTCAGCCGCGCCCGTCCCTTGCCGAACAGTTTTTCCCGCAGCGTGCCTGCGGCATAGCTGGGCTTGTACCGGCCGCGCCGGGTCAGTTCGGGCACCAGCATGTCGGAAATATCCTCGAAATCGCCGGGCGAGACCGCAAAGGGCATGTTCAGCCCGTCGACGTCGGTGGCTTCGCACCAGGCCTCGATCTCGTCGGCGACGTTTTGCGGCGTGCCGACGACGACTGGCCCGATGCCGCCGATCCCGACATGCTCGGCCACCTCGCGCACGGTCCAGATGCGGTCCGGATCGGCGCGGGTGATGTTGTCCATGGCGCTGCGGCCGGCGTCGTTGGTGACATGACGCACCTCCTGATCCAGCGCATAAGCCGAGAAGTCGACACCGGTCCAGCCCGACATCAACGCCAGCGCGCCCTCGGGACTGATGTGCTTGCGATAATCCTGGTATTTCGCCTTCGCCTCGGCTTCCGTCTCGCCGAGCACCACCGTGAACATGCTGAACATCAAGATCTCGCGCGGATCGCGCCCGCATTTCGCGGCAAGCTCGCGGATCGCCGCGACCCGCGGCGCGATCACCTTTGCCGAGGGCCCCGACATGAACACGCACTCGGCATGCCGGGCGGCGAATTGCCGGCCGCGCGGCGACGTACCGGCCTGGTAGAGCACCGGCGTTCGCTGCGGCGAGGGTTCGGCGAGATGGATGGCATTCAGCCGGTAGTTGGCGCCCTGATGGGTGACGCGATGCACCTTGGAGGGATCGGTGAAGATGCCGCGCGCGCGGTCGCGGACCGCGGCATCGTCCTCCCAGCTTCCTTCCCAGAGCTTGTAGACGACCTCCATATATTCGTCCGCGATGTCGTAACGGTCGTCATGGGCGGTCTGCTTGTCCATGCCGGCGCCGCGCGCGGCGCTGTCGAGATAGCCGGTCACGACATTCCAGCCGATGCGGCCTTCGGTGAGATGATCGAGCGTCGACATCCGCCGCGCAAAGGGATAAGGCGGCTCGAAGGAGAGATTGGAGGTGACGCCGAAGCCGAGATGTTGTGTGGCTGCGGCCATCGCCGAGATCAACAGCAGCGGCTCGTTCGCCGGCGTCTGCGTCGCATGCTTGAGCGCCGCATCGGGACTGTTGCCATAGACATCGTAGACGCCTAGCACGTCGGCGAGGAACAGCCCGTCGAAACGCCCGCGCTCCAGCGCGCGTGCCAGATCCAGCCAATAGGGCAGGCGGTTATACTCGGCCGTGCGGTCGCGCGGATGGGTCCACAGTCCCGGCGACTGATGCGTCACGCAGTTCATGGCGAAGGCGTTGAGCCGGATTTCCCTGGTCATGCGGATCGTGGTTCTCCCGGGCGCTCCCGGCCGTTTCCTGCCGGAATTGTTCCGATCCCGCGCGGCTTGGCAAGACAAATCGCCCGATTGGCTGCTTCCGGCCGCGCTCTTATCCCGATACGCTGATGCGACGATCGACGAATTCTCGCGACCCAAGAGAAAAAGACAGATGACCCGCACCGATGCCATTGCTAATGCCCACCGGCTCATCGCCTCCGGCGAGTTCCTGAAAACCCTGGAGCGCCGGGTGGCGTTCCCGACCGAGAGCCAGAACGGCGGGCGGGCCAAGGAGTTGCGCGCCTATCTGGAGCAGGAGATGCGGCCCGCCTTTGCCGAGCTCGACTTCGAAAGCCGTATCGTCGAGTCCCCGAGCGGCAGGTCGCCGTTCCTGGTCGCGCATCATCAGGAGGATGCGCGGCAGCCGACCGTCTTGATCTATGGCCATGGCGACGTCGTCGACGGCATGGAGGGCGACTGGCGCGACAACCTCGATCCGTGGAAGACCACGACAATCGGCAACCGTATCTATGGCCGCGGCACCGCCGATAACAAGGGCCA
Organism: Bradyrhizobium sp.; assembly: GCA_019243075.1. Classification (GTDB taxonomy): domain Bacteria; phylum Pseudomonadota; class Alphaproteobacteria; order Rhizobiales; family Xanthobacteraceae; genus Bradyrhizobium. The sequence continues at coordinate 3 of JAFAUV010000375.1, read as the reverse complement.
GCA
>JAFAUV010000456.1 GCA_019243075.1 Bradyrhizobium sp. | reverse complement strand
TGGTCTCCGATCCGCCGCATCGCCTCGCCTACACCTGGAACAACCGCAAGGACGAGGCCAAGGGTGAAGGCACCTCGCGCGTCACCTTCGATCTCGAGCCGCGCGGCAAGGTGGTCAAGCTGACCGTAACCCATGACGACCTCGGCGAGGACGGCAAGACGTTCCGCGACATCTCCGGCGGCTGGCCGATGGTGATCGCGAGCCTGAAGAGCCTGCTGGAGACCGGCCATCCGTTGCCGGCCGACGTGCTCGCACAGAGCAAGAAGGAAATCTCCTGTGCCTGAGCCCCCAATTGAGGCCTGCTGACATGGACATCGACCGGTTCAAGCCGACGACGGTCTACACCATCTACATCGCCTGCACGGCGGAGAAGGTGTGGGAGGCGCTGACATCGGCGGAGTTCAGCCAGAGATATTTCTTCGGCAATTCGGTCGAGGTCGACGAGCGCGTCGGCGGCGCCTATGTCGTACGCACGCCCGATGGCGCGCTGCACATCTCGGGCGAAGTGGTCGAATGCGACCCGCCGAACAGGCTTACCGTCACCTTCAACGTCAACTGGCCCTCGCTGATCGAAAAGCTCGGGCCGACGCTGGTCACTTACAAGATCGAAGAGGTCGGCGATGCGGTGAGGCTGACGATGAGCGAATCGCATGACCGCCCGCTCTCCGACGACATCCTCGAAGGCGGTCGCCAGGGCTGGCCCGCGATCCTTTCCAGCCTGAAGAGCCTGCTGGAGACGGGTAAACCGCTGGTGGTGAAGATGGGCCCGCCGCCACGGATGCTGGCGGCGCTGAAGGAATTGGGGATTGCGACGCCGTGATACTCCGTGCGCCCCTCTCCTTCTCCTTCACGGGGAGAGGGCTGGGGTGAGGGGCTCGCACCACGAACTCAACGCGTGGATGGCCTCTCCCCGCGAGGGGGCAGGCAAGGAGAGCGGCGTACGGGTAATCTACCCCCTCGCCCGCAATTCCCTTCGCAGCACCTTGCCGGTCGCGGTCATCGGCAGCGAATCCGCGAACTCGACGTGGCGCGGGTATTCGTGCGCGGCGAGTTGGACTTTGACGAAATCCTGGATTTCGCGCGCGAGCTGCTCGCTGGCCTGAAAGCCCGGGCGCAGCACGATCCAGGCCTTCACCGCCTCGGTGCGGATCGGATCGGGAATGCCGACCACGGCCGAGAGCGCCACGGCGGGATGTTTCAGCAGCGTGTCCTCGATCTCCGACGGGCCGATGCGATAGCCGGCGGAGGTGATAACGTCGTCCTCGCGGCTCATGTACCAGAAATAACCGTCCTCGTCCTGGCGGCCGAGATCGCCGGTGAGCAGAAATTCGCCGGCATATTTTTTCGCCGTCGCTTCCGGATTGCGCCAATATTCGATCATGGTGCAGGGATTGGGCTGGCGCACGCCGATGATGCCGCGCGTCCCGCGCGGCAGTTCCTCGCCCTTGTCGTTGACGATGCGCACGTCGAAACCGGGGGTCGCCTTGCCCATCGCGCCGGGACGGATCGGGAACAGGCTTGAATTGCAGCCGACCACGAGATTGCATTCGGTCTGGCCATAGATCTCGTGCACCTCGATGCCGAAGGTCAGGCGCACCCAATCCAACAGCTCCGCGCCGAGCGACTCGCCGCCGGAAAGCATACTGCGCAGCTTGACGCCTTCATGTCTGACGTCGGCCTGCCGCATCAGCTTCAGCGCGGTCGGCGGCAGGAACACGACGCGCACGCCGTGATCGGCCATCAGCTGCATCGCCGCGGCGGCATCGAACTTCCTGGCGCGATGGCCGACGACGGGCACGCCGTGATACCAGGCCGGGAACAGCGCATCGAACAGCCCGCCGATCCAGGCCCAATCGGCCGGCGTCCACATCACGTCGCCCGGCTTCGGGAAGAAGCCATGCACCATCTCGACATTGGGCAGATGGCCGAGAACGATGCGATGCGCATGCAGTGCGCCCTTGGGATTTCCCGTGGTGCCCGAAGTATAGATGATGATCGCGGGATCGTCGCAGGAGGTGTCGACCGTCGCGAATTGCTCGGAAGCCTGCTCGATCTCCGACCAGAACGATTTCGCGCCGGCTTCGGCGCGGCCGGTGAGATAAACATGCTTCAGCTCCGGCAGCCGGTCGCGGATTTTCGACAGCTTCTGCCAGCCGCCTTCATCGGTGACCACGGCCCTGGCCGCGCAGTTCTGCAGGCGAAATTGTAACGCGTCCTCGCCGAACAGCGCGAACAGGGGCACGGAGATGAGACCGGAGCGCCACGCGGCAAGATGCGCGATCGGCAGTTCCAGGGATTGCGAGAGAAACACCGCGACGCGATCGCCACGTACCAGGCCGGCGGCCTTCAGCACATTGGCAAAGCGGCTGGAGCAGGCGCGGATCTCGTCGAAGGAGGTGCGCTTTGCGCCGCCGTCCTCATCGACATAGATCAGGGCAAGGCGCTTTGAGCCGTCCGCATGGCGGTCGCAGCAGGCGGTTGCCATGTTGAAGCGCGGCGGGATGTCCCAGCGGAAATCGCGATAGAGCCGGTCGTAGCTGTCGGTTTCAGTGAGCATTGCATCAACCCGGCGCTTTCCGCGAGGTCAAGCGAGCGCCGCCTTCACGAGCCCGCTCGCCTTCGCAAAATCCATCTGCCCGGCATATTTCGACTTCAGTGCGCCGATCACCTTGCCCATGTCCTTGATGCCGGCCGCTCCCGTCTCGGCAATGACGGCGGAGATCGCCTTCTTCACCTCGTCCTCCGACATCTGCTTCGGCAGATACGCCGAGATCACCGCGATCTCCTCGCGCTCCCCTGCTGCGAGCTCGGCGCGGCCGCCCTTGTCGTAGAGCTCGACCGCCTCCTGACGCTGCTTGATCATCTTCTGCAGCACGGACAGCAGCGCCTCGTCGGAAAGCGGCGGCTTGCCCTGCCCGCGCGCCTCGATATCGGCATTCTTGATGGTCGAATTGACCATGCGCAGCGTGGAGAGCTTGCGCTCGTCCTTGGCCTTCATGGCCTGCTTGACCGCATTGTTAATGTCGTCGCGCAGCATGGTTGTGCCCTTTTATTGCGTCCGGCCCTGATCTAGGCGGTTCGGGCGCCCGAAACAATCCGAAACGCCGCAAATATGCGGGAAACGCATGTGAATCCGCCAGCTGCTGCTTTGACGCGAGCTGACGGCAGGACTATGTAAAGGCCTCATGACGCCGACCCCAACCGACGCCGCCTGGCCGGACCATCGACCGACCGCGCTCCTCGTGCTCGCCGACGGCACGGTGCTGGAGGGCTTTGGCTTCGGCGCCGAAGGCCACGCGGTGGGCGAGGTCTGCTTCAACACCGCCATGACAGGCTATGAGGAGATCCTGACCGATCCCTCCTATGCCGGGCAGATCATCACCTTCACCTTCCCGCATATCGGCAATGTCGGCACCAACGAGGAGGACATCGAGACGGTGAACATGGCCGCGACGCCCGGCGCACGCGGCGTGATCCTGCGCACCGCCATCACCGATCCCTCGAACTACCGCGCCACGCGGCATCTTGATCAATGGCTGAAATCTCGCGGCATCATCGGGCTGTCCGGCATCGATACCCGCGCGCTGACCGCGCTGATCCGCACCAAGGGCATGCCCAACGCCGTGATCGCGCACGCCAAGGACGGCAAGTTCGATCTGCACGGGCTGACGGAGGAGGCGCGGGAATGGCCGGGGCTGGAAGGCATGGACCTGGTGCCGATGGTCACCTCCGGCCAGCGCTTCACCTGGGACGAGACACCGTGGTCCTGGGACAAGGGTTTTGGCCGGCAGAGCGCGCCCGAGTTCAACGTGGTCGCGATCGATTACGGCATCAAGCGCAACATCCTGCGGCTGTTGGCCGGCGTCGGCTGCAAGGTCACCGTGGTACCGGCGACGACATCGGCCGAAGACATTCTGGCGCTGAAGCCGGACGGCGTCTTCCTGTCGAACGGCCCGGGCGATCCCGCGGCGACCGGCGAATATGCGGTGCCCGTGATCAGGAAGGTCATCGATTCCGGCACGCCGACCTTCGGCATCTGTCTCGGCCACCAGATGCTGGGGCTCGCGGTCGGTGCCAAGACCATGAAGATGCATCAGGGCCATCACGGCGCCAACCACCCGGTCAAGGACGAGACCACCGGCAAGGTCGAGATCACCTCGATGAATCACGGTTTTGCCGTGGACCAGGCGACGCTGCCCAAGGGCGCGACGCAAACCCATATCTCGCTGTTCGACGGCTCCAATTGCGGCATCGCGCTCGAGGGCAAGCCGGTGTTCTCGGTGCAGTACCACCCGGAAGCCTCGCCGGGTCCGCGCGACTCGCATTATCTGTTCGACCGCTTCGCGGATTTGATGCGTGCGAACAAGCGGGCCTGAGCCCGTCTTATCGCCGGGCGCCGAGCGGCCCGGCCGCGGACCAAAGTTCAGGGGAAGAGTTGATGAAGTTCCGGATCTGGCGGAACGCCGCGCGTGGCGGCCGGTTTGAGTGAGGTGCGTCTTTCGCGAGGAGGAGAACATGTCCGCCGTCAGCGCCAAACCCGAACCGCTCAGCTTCCACTTCGAAGACGACGGCCTGGTGCCGAACAATCCGCTCCCGTTCCTGGTCTACAAGGGCGCGGTCGCGCGCGACCGCAGCGATCCCGAGGCAACTTTCGAAAAACTGTTCGGCGCCAACGGCTGGGGCGATATGTGGCGGAACGGTATCTACGATTACCTGCATTATCATGCCACCGTGCACGAAGCGCTCGGCATCGCCCGCGGCCATGCGCGGGTGCGCTTTGGCGGCGACCGCGGCGAGGAATTGGAGATTGCAGCCGGCGATGTCGCGATCCTGCCGGCCGGCACCGGCCATCAATGTATTTCGGCGAGCGATGATTTCTCCGTCGTCGGCGCCTATCCGCCGGGACCGCCGATGGACCTGCAGCGTCCGACGCCGGAAAATCATGCCAAGGCGCTGCAGACGATTCCGCACGTGAAGTTGCCGGCGACCGATCCGGTGACCGGCGCCGATGGGCCGCTGGTGAAGTTGTGGAAGTCGAAACCCTAGGATGGGCCAAGCGCAGCGCGTTGCCCACCCCTGCGGCTTCTTGCAAGCTACGCCGCGTTGCTGCCTTCCTGGCGGCTGGCTTCGAACAGGAACCAGGTGCGGCGCTCGGTCTCGTCGATGAAGGTCTCCAACAGGCCGGCAGTGCCGGAATCCTCGTTGTCGTCGCAGAGCTTGTGGGCTTTGCGCATCGAGGCCGCGATGTGCTTGTTGTCCTCCATCAACTCGCGCAGCATGTCGCGCGGCGGCACATAGTCCTCGTCATTATCCTTGATGGTCTGCAGTTTTGCCACCTGTCCGATCGATTTCAACGTCGTGCCGCCGAGCTTGCGGACGCGCTCGGCGAGCTGGTCGGTGGTCGCGAAGATCGCATCGGATTGCTCGTCCAGCATCAGATGGTAGTCGTGGAAATGCCGGCCCGAGACGTGCCAATGGAAATTCTTGGTCTTCAGATACAGCGCAAAGGCATCCGCCAGCAGCGTGTTCAGCGAGGTCGAAATCTTGTTCACGGCCTCCGGCGACATGTCGGTCGGCGTATCGAGGTCGGGAGAAATTCTGTCGTGCTTTTGGTCGTTCTTGGCTTTGCTCACATCACACCTTCCTGTTAGGAACCGCACAAGGGACAGGGGTCATCGGACCCGTTAACGCGGCATTTGGACGGCAGTTCCGCTCGCCGGAACTGCGATTTTCCGGACTATCTAGGGCCATGGACGACTGGATCGATTATTACGATTCCACGCATACGATCTATGCGAGCAAGCGGCACCGCAACCTGCATTTCGAGGTCATCGCGCGGGACATCATCGGCTACATCCCCTCGGCAGATGCCGTCGTGCTCGACTATTCCTGCGGCGAAGCGCTGTCGGCGGCGAAAGTGGCCGAGGCCTGCGCCATGCTGATCCTGGCGGAGCCCGCGCCCGGCGTGCGCGGCCGGCTGATCGCGCGCTTTGCGCCCAACACCAAGATCCGGGTGCGCTCGCTGGAAGACCTGCGCAAGATGCACGGGCGCTCGATCGATCTCGTGGTGATGAACTCGGTCGCGCAATATATGAGCGCGCCGGAGCTGGATGCGGCGCTCCTCAACATCGGCCGCTTGCTGAAGCCGGGCGGACGCCTCGTGCTCGGCGACATCCTCCGCCCCGAGGTCGGCATGCTGAGAGACGTGGTTGCGCTGTTGCGCTTTGCGGCGAAACACGGCTTCCTCGGGGACGCGCTGATCGGGCTGATCTCGACCGCGCTGTCCGACTACCGGCAACTGCGCAGCAAGGTCGGGCTGATGCGCTACAGCGAAGCTGACATGATCGCCAAGCTGACGGCGGCGGGATTTACGGCTTCGCGCGCTCACCGCAATATCGGCCATAATCCCTGGCGGATGACCTTTGTGGCGCGCCATTCGTTGACGCGGCGCACGGCCGGTTAGGGTT
>JAFAUV010000436.1 GCA_019243075.1 Bradyrhizobium sp. | reverse complement strand
CGACGGAGGAAACTCCCGGCGACGACTCTGCTGCTGGCCCTGGACGACGCTGCGACCGAAGAATTGCGGGCCAACCAGAGCGCCGGGGGCAGGCCGCTACAGCCAGGCGAAGCCGCCGGCATGTCGAAGGAAGAGATCCTCTCCAACTTTTATGGAACGATCACGTTCCGTTTGGGTCCGCAGGGATGGATGGCGCCGTTTAGGGAAGAGAATTTCAAGGGAAAATTGACGAGTGAGCTGCGCGATGCGCGTACCGGCGAGATAGTCCTCGCAGCGGGCGAGCGGATGACGCCTCGCAGCGTCAGGCGGCTGCGCGAGGAAGGTCTCGACAGCGTGCTCATTACCGAGGAGGAGCTGGTCGGCCGGTATTTCGCCACGGATCTGATCAACGAGGAGACCGGAGAGGTTTATTTCGAGGCCGGCGACGAAATCACCGCCACCGCGCTTGCGCAATTGACCGAGGCAGGCATTGGCGAACTCGCAGTGCTGGACATCGATCACGTCTCGGTCGGTCCCTACATCCGCAACACACTCGCGATCGACAAGAACGCTACTCGCGAAGATGCGTTGATCGACATTTATCGCGTCATGCGCCCGGGCGAGCCTCCGACGTTGGAAACGGCAGAGGCGCTGTTCAACAGTTTGTTCTTCGATCCCGAGAGATACGACCTGTCCGCGGTCGGCCGCGTAAAAATGAATTCGCGCCTCGGCCTTGCCACCGACGATTCGGTCCGTGTCTTGCGCAAGGCCGACATCTTGGCGATTCTGAAGGTGCTGGTCGATCTCAAGGACGGCCGCGGCGAGATCGACGATATCGATCATCTGGGCAATCGCCGGGTCCGCTCGGTCGGCGAGCTGATGGAAAACCAATACCGCGTCGGCCTGTTGCGCATGGAACGCGCGATCCGCGAGCGCATGAGCTCGGTCGAGATCGACACGGTCATGCCGCACGATCTGATCAACGCCAAGCCCGCAGCGGCGGCGGTGCGCGAGTTTTTCGGCTCGTCGCAATTGTCGCAATTCATGGATCAGACCAACCCGCTATCCGAGATCACCCACAAGCGGCGGCTGTCGGCGCTCGGTCCGGGCGGCTTGACTCGCGAGCGCGCCGGCTTCGAGGTGCGCGACGTGCATCCGACTCATTACGGCCGGATCTGCCCGATCGAGACGCCGGAAGGCCCGAATATCGGGCTCATCAACTCGCTCGCGACCTATGCGCGGGTCAACCAGTACGGCTTTATCGAAAGCCCGTACCGCAAGGTCGTGGATGGCCGCGTGACCGACGAGGTCGTCTACTTGTCGGCGATGGATGAGGGCCGCTACGCGATCGCCCAGGCCAATGTCGAAACCGATGGCGAGGGGCGCATCGTCGCCGACCTGACCAACTGCCGCAAAGCCGGCGACTTCCTGATGCGCCGGCCGCAGGACATCGACCTGATCGACGTGTCGCCGAAGCAGCTCGTCTCGGTCGCCGCGGCGCTGATTCCCTTCCTCGAAAACGACGACGCCAACCGCGCGTTGATGGGCTCGAACATGCAGCGCCAGGCGGTGCCGCTGATCCGCGCAGAGGCGCCGCTCGTCGGCACCGGCATGGAGGAGACGGTCGCGCGCGATTCCGGCGTCACGATCATCGCCCGCCGCTCGGGGGTCATCGACCAGGTCGATGCGACCCGTATCGTCGTGCGCGCGACCGAGGAGACCTCCGCCGCCGCCTCCGGCGTCGATATCTACAACCTGCTGAAATTCCAGCGCTCGAACCAGAACACCTGCATCACGCAGCGGCCGCTCGTCAAGGTGGGCGACCTGGTGCGCGAAGGCGACATCCTGGCTGACGGACCCTCGACCGAGCTCGGTGAATTGGCGCTCGGCCGCAACGTGCTGTGCGCCTTCATGCCGTGGAACGGCTACAATTTCGAGGATTCGATCCTGATTTCCGAGCGGATCGTGTCGGATGACGTCTTCACCTCGATCCATATCGAGGAATTCGAGGTCATGGCGCGCGATACCAAGCTCGGCCAGGAAGAGATCACCCGCGATATCCCGAATGTCGGCGAGGAGGCGTTAAAGAACCTCGACGAGGCTGGCATCGTCTATATCGGCGCCGAGGTGAAGCCGGGCGACATCCTGGTCGGCAAGGTGACGCCGAAGGGGGAGTCGCCGATGACGCCCGAGGAGAAATTGCTGCGCGCGATCTTCGGCGAGAAGGCGTCGGACGTGCGCGACACGTCGCTGCGGCTGCCGCCGGGCGTGTCGGGCACCATTGTCGAGGTCCGAGTGTTCTCGCGCCGCGGCGTCGATAAGGACGAGCGCGCGCTCGCGATCGAGCGCGCCGAGGTCGAGCGGCTCGCGAAGGACCGCGGCGATGAGCGTGCCATCCTGGAGCGCAGCTTCAATGCACGCCTGAAGGAACTGATGCTCGGGCAAACCGTCGTCGCCGGGCCGAAAGGCATGACGTCGGGCAGCGAGGTCACCGAGGATCTGCTCGCCGAATACACCCCCGGCCAGTGGAAGCAGATCTCGATCCGCGACGATTTGCGGATGGCGGATATCGAGGCTTTGAAGAAGCAGATCGACGACGCTTTCGCCGAACTGGAAGCCCGCTTCGAAAGCAAGGTCGAGAAACTGCAGCGTGGCGACGAGTTGCCGCCCGGCGTCATGAAGATGGTCAAAGTGTTCGTCGCGGTGAAGCGGAAGCTCCAGCCCGGCGACAAAATGGCCGGCCGCCACGGCAACAAGGGCGTCATCTCGCGCATCATGCCGATCGAGGACATGCCGTATCTCGAAGACGGCACGCCGGTCGACATCGTGCTGAACCCGCTTGGCGTGCCGAGCCGCATGAATGTCGGGCAGATCCTTGAAACGCATCTCGGCTGGGCGTCGGCGGGGCTCGGGCGACGGATCGGCGAGGTGCTGGATGCGGTCAAGCGCAAACCGGCGAACGGCGAATTGCGCGGGCTCCTGACCGAAATCTATGACGGGCAGGAGAAGAGCGAAGTCGATGCACTCGGCGATGACGAATTGGCCGATCTCGCGCGCAATCTCGCGCACGGCGTTCCGATGGCGAGCCCAGTGTTCGACGGCGCCCGCGAGGAGGACATCGTCGAGATGCTCGACAAGGCGGGCCTCGCCTCCTCGGGGCAGGTCACGCTGGTCGACGGGCGCACCGGTGAGGCGTTCGACCGCAAGGTCACGGTCGGCTACATCTACATGCTGAAGCTGCACCACCTGGTCGACGATAAGATCCACGCCCGTTCGATCGGGCCGTACAGCCTCGTCACCCAGCAGCCCCTGGGCGGCAAGGCGCAGTTCGGCGGGCAGCGCTTCGGCGAGATGGAGGTATGGGCGCTCGAAGCCTACGGAGCGGCCTACACCTTGCAGGAGATGCTGACCGTGAAATCGGACGACGTCTCCGGCCGCACCAAGGTCTACGAGGCGATCGTGCGCGGCGACGACAATTTCGAGGCCGGCATTCCGGAGAGCTTCAACGTGCTGGTCAAGGAATTGCGTTCGCTCTGGCTCAACGTGGAGCTGGAGAACCGCAGCTACTGAGCGT
>JAFAUV010000399.1 GCA_019243075.1 Bradyrhizobium sp. | reverse complement strand
AAATCAGCGGAAGCGATCGGCCCGGTCGAGATGATTTTTCACGTAATGCGCGACCGCATCCTCCAGCGCCGTGAAGCCGCCGTTATAGCCGGCGCCACGGAGCCGATCGACCTCGCTTTGCGTGAAGTACTGATAGCTGTCGCGAATCTCGGCGGGCATGTCGATATATTGGATATTCGGCGGCTTGCCGAGCGCAGCATAGGCAGACAGGATCAGATCCTTGAAGGTGCGCGCCTTGCCGGTTCCGACATTGAACAGGCCGGAGACCGAAGGCGTGGCGATGAGCCACATCAGCACCCGTACCACGTCGTCGACATAGATGAAGTCGCGCCGCTGCTCGCCGTCGGCGATGCCGTCGCGGTGCGATTTGAAGAGCTGCACCGGATTGTCGCTCTTGATGTCGTCGAAGCGCCGCGCCAGCACGCTCGCCATCGGCCCCTTGTGATATTCGTTGGGCCCGAACACGTTGAAGAATTTGAGGCCGACGCATTGCGGCGGCAGCTTCTCGTGGCGCGCCGCACGCTCGGCGACCACGAGATCGAAAAGATGCTTGCTCCAGCCATAGAGATTCATCGGCCGGAGCGCCTTCAGCGCCGGAAGCGACGCGTCGTCGGCAAAGCCGTTGGCGCCGTCGCCATAGGTCGCCGCCGAGGAGGCATAGATGAGCGGCGTGGCCTGCTCCGTGCACCAGTCGAGCAGCCGGAGCGAGGCGCGAAAATTGCCTTCGATCACCGCGTCGCCATCGGTCGCGGTCGTCGATGAATTCGCGCCAAGATGGATCACGGCATCGAGCTTGCGGCCTTTGAGCCAGGACATGAGTTCGGCAGGCGGAACGAAATCCGCGAGCTGCCGTTTTGCCAAATTCCGCCACTTGCCGTCCTGGCCGAGCAGGTCGGACACCGCGACGTCGGCGCGGCCGGCGTCATTCAACGCGGCCACGGCATTCGACCCGATAAAACCGGCGCCGCCGGTCACCAACAGCATCAACGTCCCTGCCTCATCTTGCCGCCGGCAGCTTTGCCCCACTCGCGCCCGGCAAGCAATCTGGGTTTTGAGCGCGGTAAGTGTTGATGCCAGCGCCTTTACCTGCCAAATCGCGAGCAGCTAGTGACAGAACCGTACATGCCCGCGACCCCACCATCTAACTAATGAATTATAATTCAGACTATCACGGGAAAATCCAGGATCCGGCCGACACCCGGCCGATCCTGATCGTCCCCTATATGTGGATCGGGGATTTCGTGCGCGGCCATACCGTCGTGCGGGTGCTCAGGGAGCGCTGGCCGAATCGGCCTGTCGACCTCCTCACCACCACGCTCTGCGCCCCCCTGGTCGACTACATGCCCGGCGTACGGTCCGGCGTGGTCTGGGACTTGCCCCGGAGCCGGCTCGCGGTCGCCAGGCAATGGGGCTTGGCGGCCCTCCTGAGGGCCAAGGGCTACGGAACGGCCCTGATCCTGCCCAGGACCTGGAAATCGGCCATCGCGCCAGCGCTGGCCGGCATCCCCGAGCGGGTCGGCTTTGTCGGCGAGGCGCGTTTCGGGCTCGTCAACAAATGGCGTTGGGGCGAGAAAGCCCTGCCTCGCTTTATCGACAAGAACGCGGCCCTGGCGCTGCCGGACAAGGCGCCGCTGCCGCCGGAATGGCCGGTGCCGCAGCTGCGGGTTCCCCCCGGCGAAGCCGAGCGGTGGCGCCGCGCCCACCGCCTCGGAATGGGCAAGGCGGTGGCGCTGGCCCCAGGCTCGGTCGGCGCCTCCAAACGATGGACCTATTACCCCGAGACCGCAAAGCGCCTGGCCGATCAGGGCCTCGAGGTCTGGGTGATCGGCGGCCCCGGAGAGAAGGGTCTGGCGCGAGAGATCGTTGCCGCGGGCGGCGTGCAGGTCCGCGATCTCACGGGCGCGGATTTGCGCAACGGCATCCTGGCGATGGCCGCGGCAAGCGTTGCGATCTCCAACGATTCCGGCCTGATGCATATCGCGGCCGCGCTGGGTACGCCGACCATGGGCATTTTCGGGCCGACCAGCCCCTATCTGTGGGCACCGTTGAACGGGCTGGCGGCGACCGTGCAGACCAAGACGCAACTCGCCTGCCAGCCCTGCCAGCGGACCATCTGCACCATGAACGACCATCGCTGCATGCGTGACATACCGGCCTCCGACGTGGTCTCGATCGTGAAGCGGGTTTTGCAAGGAAACGGCGTCGAGTAACCTCTTGCCACGAGCGCACCATGATTTCCGATTCGTCCCGCCCCGCCGCTTTCCTCGATCGCGATGGCGTCGTGAATTATGACGATGGCTACATGGGCACCAAGGAGAGCATCCGCTGGATGCCGAACGCGGCACAAGCCATCCGGCGGCTGAACGACGCCGGCTATTTCGTGTTCTTTTTCACCAACCAGTCCGGCGTGGCGCGCGGCTTCTTCACCGAGGAGGCGCTCAATCACCTGCACGGCTGGATGCGCGCGGAACTGTCGCTATTGGGCGCGCACATCGATGACATCAGATATTGTCCGCACCATCCGGAGGGAACAGTGGCCGGCTATCTCGAGGATCACCATTGGCGCAAGCCGGCGCCCGGCATGATCCTCGACCTGATGCAGCATTGGCCGGTGCGCCGCGAGGGCAGCTTTGTGATCGGCGACCGGCCCAGCGACATCGAGGCGGGTCGCGCCGCGGGCCTGCCCGCCTTCCTGTTCGAGGGCGGCGACCTCGACGCTTTCGTTGCCGAGGTGATGGCTCAGACCAGACCGCGGTAGATAGCGGCGATCGCGCCGGCCTCCGCATCGAGACTGAATTTCTCCTCGACGCGTCTGCGCGCCCGTGCCCCCATCGCGCTGGCCGAGGCGACATCGCGCATCAAGGGTTCGAGCGCGGCCGCCAGCGCATCGGCATCCCCGGTCGGAACCAGCACGCCGCTGACGCCGTCCTCGACCACAAGCTCGGCCGCGCCTGCGCGCGAAGCGACCAAAGCCGCGCCAGCCGCCATGGCCTCGATCAGCGTCAGGCCAAAACCTTCGTTGCGCGAGGTGAAGGCGTAGATCGTCAGCCGTCGATACCAGCGCCGCACTTCCTCGATTTCCAATTCACCGGTGATGACGATGCGCGAGGCAAGCCCGGCCGCCTCGATGCGCTTCTTCAGATCGCCGGCGAATGCCATCTGCTCGGGAACGATTGCGCCGACCATGACGGCGGTGAAGTCAGGATAGCGCGGCAGCAATTGGCACATCGCCCCGACAAAGACGTCGCTGCCCTTCTGCGCGCGGATGCGGCCGAAGCAACCGATCGCATAGCGTCCCGGCAATCCGCTTTCGGCGAATGCCGCGGCGCGATCCGCCGGCGGCGCATAAACGTCGGTGTCGACGCCGTGCGGTATCACCGTCGCCTGACGCGTCAGGTAGGACGCCGAGGCATCCGAGGTTGCGATGATCGCGTCCATTCGCGCGATCAGCCAACGCGTGAGCCGCTTGTGGTGCCGCTGCGCCGCCGAGGTGAACACCAATTTCAGTGGCCAGCCGAGCGCACGCAGCAACAGGCCTGCGATCATCTCGTCGTTGCGGCGGGCATGCCAGATCAACGGCGCCTCCCGGCGCCACAGCTTGACGAGGTCGACAAGGCCCATGCCCGCGATGCCCTCGGGGCGGTAGGAGCCGAGCCACGCCGCGCGCACCAGTCTGGCGAGCTTCGGCGCGACCATGCGGTTGGTCGCCGTGACACCCGAATAGCGCCGGTGCAGGTTCGGCACGATCACCTGCAAATCGTCGGGCAATGCATCATCGACCGGCACGAAGCACTCCAATTTTAGGCGTTTCCTATACGCAACATTAAGCATCGTTGCCAGTTCGTCGGTACCGAAACCCGCCCTTCACCGTCGCCCCGGTAGTCTCTCCGACAAAAAGGGAGACGGGTGAGATCATGACCGTGCTTGTCACCGGCGGCGCCGGTTATATCGGAAGTCACACGGTTCACGCGCTGGTGGAAGCCGGCGAGCATGTCGTCGTGATCGACAATCTCTCCACCGGATTTTCCGCTTTCCTGCCCGAAAGCGCGCCGCTTTTCATCGGCGACGCTGGCGACGAGAACCTCGTCGGGGGCGTGATTCGCCAGCATGACGTGGAAAGCATCATCCATTTCGCCGGCTCCGTGGTGGTGCCGGATTCGATGCGGGACCCGCTCGGCTACTACCGCAACAACACCATGACGACGCGCAGCCTCCTCAACGCGGCGGTGAAGGCTGGCGTCAACCGCTTCATCTTCTCCTCGACAGCCGCGGTCTACGGCAATCCGGAGCAGGTACCGGTGCCCGAGCATGCGCCGACGCGGCCGCTCTCGCCCTATGGCACGTCGAAACTGATGGCCGAGATCATGCTGCACGACGTCGCCTCCGCCTACGGCATGAGCCATGTCGTGCTGCGCTATTTCAACGTCGCCGGCGCCGATCCCCTCGCGCGCATCGGGCTCGCCACCGTCGGGGCGACCCATCTGCTCAAGATCGCGGTGGAAGCCGCGACCGGACAGCGCGCCAAGATCGACGTGTTCGGCACCGATTACCCGACACGGGATGGAAGCTGCATCCGCGACTTCATCCATGTCAGCGATCTCGCGCAGGCGCATCGCGCGGCACTGTCGTACCTGCGCGACGGCGGCGATTCGGTGACGTTGAACTGCGGCTATGGCCGCGGCTATTCCGTGCTCGAAACCATCGAGGCGGTCCGCCGCGTGTCCGGCCGCAACTTTGCGGTCCAATATGCGCCTCGACGCCCCGGCGACATCATGATGATGGTCGCCGACACCAGCCGCATCCGCGCAACGCTCGACTGGACGCCGCAATATGACGATCTCGAAACCATCGCGCGGCATGCGCTCGCCTGGGAGGAAAAGCTGCTCCAGGAGCGCCGCGGCGAAGGCCGGCAGGCCGCTTCGGCCTGATTTGTCTGCCGCGCAAGCCCTTAATTGGGCTTGAAAAACCCGGCCATAGCGGGCAAGAGCGCAGCAGACGCGCGAGGTGCTCGCGGGGCGTTGCGGGACGTGGGATGGCCGAATTTCCGAGGAAAATCACCGACGACCCCTATGGGGCCGCGATCCTGATTCGCCGTCTCGTCATGGAACAGGGGGCCGCTTACTGGCGGCGCTATCTCGGCGCGTTCGCGCTGATGGGTATTGCGGCGGGGGCCACCTCGCTGTCGGCCTATATCCTCGGCGCCGCCATCAACAAGGCCTATGTCGACAAGAACATCCCCGGCATTGCGCTGTTTTCCGGCATCATCTTCAGCCTGTTCCTGATCCGCGGCATCGCGATCTACATGCAGACCGTGACGCTGTCGAAGATCTCCAACGCCATCCTCGCGAACAACCAGCGCCGGCTGTTTGCGAAGCTGATGAGCGAGAGCGTCGGCTTCTTCTCCGAGCGGCATTCGTCGGAATTTTTGGCGCGGCTCACGCAAGGCGCAAACTCGGTCACGCAGGTGCTCAACCTCCTGATCAACGCGGTCGGGCGCGACCTGCTGCTCCTGGTCGGCCTGGTTGCCGTGATGGTGATCCAGGACGCCTATATGGCCATGCTGGGTTTTTTGATCGCGCCGCCGGCGATGTTCGTGCTGCGCAAGCTGGTGAAGCGGATCAAGGGGCTCGCCTATAACCAGTTCACCGGCACCGCCGACATCCTCGAAACCATGCAGGAATCGCTGCAGGGCATCCGCACGGTGAAAGCGTTCACGCTGGAGCAGACCATGCGCGAGCGCATCAATGAGAGCATCGAGGCGGTCGAACGCAACGCCAACAAGATGGCGCGGGTGTCGAACCGTTCGAGCCCGCTGATGGAAACGCTCGGCGGCCTCGCGGTCGCGGGTGGATTGATGTATGGCGGCTATGGCGTGGTCGCGCTCCATGCGACCCCCGGCCAGTTCTTCTCGTTCCTGACCGCGTTCCTGATGGCTTACGAGCCGGCCAAGCGGCTGGCGCGGCTCAACATCGACCTCA
>JAFAUV010000328.1 GCA_019243075.1 Bradyrhizobium sp. | reverse complement strand
CCAGCGCCCTGGTGACGACGCGGTTTGAATTCGGATTGATGACGCGGATGCAGGAACGGGACATGATGCGCCTCGGAAATGCCAACGGTGTCACAATCGCCCCGGCTTTGCAACGACCGTGCCGCCGGCGAACTTGCGGACAACAACACGGAGCCGGCCATGACCAATCCCGCATACGACCTCGTGATCCGTGGGGGCCGGGTCGCCACTGCGAGCGACGTGTTCGATGCCGACGTCGGCATTCTCGGCGAGAAAATCGCCGCGATCGGAAGCCCGTTGACTCCGGGGAAGCGCGAGATCGATGCACGCGGCAAGCTGGTTCTTCCCGGCGGCATCGACAGCCACTGCCATATCGAGCAGCTCTCGGCGGCAGGCATCATGAACGCCGATACGTTCGAGAGCGCGACCGCTTCGGCGGCGTTCGGGGGCACCACCACGGTGATCTCGTTTGCCGCTCAGCATGTTGGAATGAACCTGACGCAGGTCGTCGAGGAGTATCACGCGCTGGCCCGCAAGGGGGCCATGATCGACTACGCCTTCCATATGATCGTCGCGGATCCCACGCGCGAAACGCTGGAAAACGACCTGCCCGCGCTCGTCAAGCAGGGCCATTCCTCGATCAAGATCTTCATGACCTACGAGCGGCTGAAGGTCGACGACGAGCCTTTGCTCGACATTCTGCTCACAGCGCGCCAATCCGGCGCCCTGCTCTGCGCTCACGCCGAGAACCACGGCATCATCAGCTGGATGGTGAAGCGGTTGCTCAAGGCAGGCTATGCTGACCCGAAGTATCACGCCATCAGCCACGCGCGCATCTCCGAGGCAGAAGCGTTCAACCGCCTGATCGGCATGGCTGCGCTGATCGATCAGCCGATCATGATCTTTCACGTTTCGACCGCGGAGGGAGCCAGGGTCATTCGCGAGGCGCGCGGTCAGGGCCTGAAGGTGTTCGCGGAAACCTGTCCGCAATATCTCTTTCTCACCGCCGACGATCTCGACAAGCCCGGTCTGGAAGGCGCGAAATGGATGTGCAGTCCGCCGCCGCGGCGTGCGGCCGACCAGGAGGCGCTCTGGCAGGCACTGGCGCTCGGCGACCTCCAAACTGTCTCCTCCGACCATGCGCCATATCGCTTCGACGATACGGGAAAGTTACGCGCCGGTCGCGCCCCCAACTTCAAGCAGATCGCAAACGGCCTGCCGGGGCTGGAGACAAGGCTGCCGCTGCTGTTCGACGCCATGATTTCGAAGGGCCGGCTGGGATTGGAGAAATTTGTGGAATTGACTGCAACAGCGCCCGCGAAAATCTATAACCTGCATCCCCGCAAAGGCTCGATCGCGGTCGGAGCAGACGCCGACATCGCGATCTGGGACCCTGCGCGCGAAGTGACGCTGAGTGATGCAATGATGCACGATCGCACCGGATACACGCCTTTTGGCGGATTCAAACTTCGTGGCTGGCCGGTGACCGTGCTGTCTCGCGGGCGCATCATCGTCAGCGATGGCAAGCGCAGTGTCGAGCCCGGGAGCGGCCGCTTTCTCGCGCGCAGCGGCGGTGAAGCCGCAAGGCCAACAGGCCGCCTCGCCGCAGACGTCGATCCCGAACAGAACTTCGGCGCCAGCTTGCTTTGATGCCGGCAAGCGCTAGCCGGCCGCTTGAGCCGCAACGACCATTCGGCACACGCATCACGACATGATCGACAGCGTCCGGCGTGAGCTTACGCCGGAGCGGTCCGAAGGACGAATCTAATTCTCGTTCGGCGGCAACGCCACGCCTAGTCGAAGCTGCACTGAGATCTTTCTTGATCTTCCGGCGCACACGTCGTGCACACCGCTGCCTTCCAATCAGTTAAAAACTTGAACTCTCCGTCCAATCCATCATCGGGGCGAACGGCGAATTTCCAGGTCAAGTCATTCATATTGCTGATCTATTCGGCTCCGGTTCGGTCCCATTTGTGGCTGGACCGACTGAGATAGCGGAGCCGGATTTTTTGGGCGTCAGCTGGCCATGAGGATGGGGCCATCAAACAGCTAAACGGCCTTTGTCAATGCTCCATCGATGATGAGATTGGTGCCGGACACGCGACTTGCCATCGGACTTGCGAGAAATACCACGCCGGCGGCGACCTCGCTGGCCGTGCCCATCCGGCCGGTCGGGTTGAGCGACATCGCCATTTTGTACAGATCGGGATTGGCCCGTTCGATGTTCTGCCAGATTCCGCCTTCGAAATAGGTGTTCCCCGGCGAGACGACGTTGACGCGAATCCCCTTCGCGACCATCTGATTGCTCAGCCCCTTGGAATAATGGATCAGCGCCGCCTTGATCGCTCCGTAGGAGCCGGCGGCGAAATCGACCTCAAAGCCGGAGACGCTCGAGACGATGACGATCGAGGCCGATTTCGATTTCTCGAGATAGGGCTTCGCGGCCGCCACCGAGTTGACAGTATGCATCATGTCGGTGCGGAAGGATTTCTCCCAGGTCTCCGGCGTGTCGCCGAGGGCGAGCGCGCTGACATTGCAGACGAGGGTGTCAATCCCGCCGAGATCTGCGGCAGCTCCTTCGACCCAGGCCTTCAAGGCCGCGGGATCGGCCACATCGAGCGCGCGTCCCCACGCCTTGATGCCCTTCGCGGTCAGGGAGTTCACGACCTCGCCGACCTCGCCGGCGTTGCGCGCGCAGATCGCGACATTGGCGTCTTCATCGGCAAAAAGCTCTGCGATCGCGAGCCCGATGCCCTTGCTGCCGCCGGTGACCAGTACATTCTTTCCCTTCAGTCCAAGGTCCATGGCCGCCTCCTCCGCGACATTGCGGCCGGATTGTTGGCGCATGCCGGCCGCGTAACAATGCGTTACATCCTGGTCCAGTCGCCCGCGCCCTCGAATGCAGCGGCGGCGCGGTAGATCGTCGGCTCGTCGTAATATTTACCGATCAGCATCAGTCCGACCGGCAGTCCGTCGCTCATCGCGCAGGGCAGGGTCATGGCCGGATGACCGCTGGCGTTGAAAGGCGCGGTGTTCGGCAACATTTCGAAGGCGCGCTGGATATAAAGCTCTCGCGGCGCGTCCGGAGGCGGCAGCGGCGTCGCCTTGATCGGCAAGGTCGGCATCAGCAGGAGGTCATAGTTAGCCAACGCCGAATCGTAGGCTGCGCGCAGCTTGCGATTCAGGTTCTGCGCCTTCGCATAGAAATGGCCGCGATAATGCTTGGTGAAATAATGGCCGAGCAGCATCGTGATCTTGAGGCTGTCGGAGAGCTCGTCGGCACGGTACCTCCAGGCGGAATGAGCATTCAGCAGCGTGGTGTTGTACAGGCCGCGCCAATTGGTGCCCATGCCGTTGCCCTTCATCATGAACTCGGTGGCGCCTTCGGCTGCGATCGGCAGCCAGATGGCAGGCGCCGCGAGGTGGATCGGGACCGAGATTTCCTCGACGCTGGCGCCGAGCCTCCTGAAAACCTCAGCGCCCGCCCTGACCTTGGCGTCGACATCGGGCTCCGAGCCGGCGTGCCCAAACCCTTCCCTGACGACGCCGATGCGAAGGCCCTTGGCCCCGCCATTGAGCCCTTCGGTGTAACTGGACACTCTCGGTGCGCCCTGGCGGGGATCGAGGCCGTCCGCGCCGGCGAGCACTTCCAACAGCAGCGCATTGTCTCGCACGGTGCGCGTCATCGGCCCGGTGTGGTCGAGTGTCAACTCGATCGGCATGACGCCGGTATAGGGCACGAGGCCATAGGTCGGCTTCATCCCGTAAATGCCGCTGAAGGAAGCCGGGATCCGGATCGAGCCACCCTGGTCGCCGCCGATCGCCATGTCGGCTTCACCGGTTGCCACCACCACCGCGCTGCCCGAAGACGAGCCGCCCGCCGAATATCCCATCTTGTGCGGGTTGTGGACCGCGCCGGCGGCGCAGGTATGGCTGCCGCCGGAGAAGCAGAAATATTCGCAATGCACCTTGCCAACGATAGTGCCGCCGGCATCGAGCATGCGCGTCACGATGGTGGCGTCGGTGTCCGGCGTATAGCCCTCCAGGGTCGAGGCGCCGTTCATCATCGGCACGCCAGCCAAGCTGATATTGTCCTTTAGCGCAATCCTCTTGCCCGCGAGCTTGCCGCCGGACGCGCCCTTGACCTCCGTCTTGACGTACCAGGCATTGAATTTGTTTTCTTCGCCCTCGGGTCGATAGCCCGGGGTGCGCGGGTACTTCACGGCGGGCACATAATCGGTCATGGCATCGACGGCATCATAGGCGGCGTAGCTCGCCTGCATGAGAGCATCGTAGGATTTGAGCTCCGCATCGCCCATATGCATGCCGAGGTCCTCGGCAACGGAGCGCAGCTGATCGAGCGTGGGTCGTCGGACTGCCATGGCCTGTTCTCCCTTTGGTCGTTGTTGCTGATGCCAACCTAGGCGGTGATCCCGACGAATTCCCCGACGAGACTCGCATTGTGCAGATCGTCAGGCTTCACTTCCTGGGTGATGCTGCCCTTCTGAATGACCAGAATCCGCTGCGACATCGCGGCGATGAAGTCGAGATTCTGCTCGACCAGGATCATGGTGAGGCCGCCGTCGTCGCGAAGCCGCTGCAGCGTCTCGACGATCTCGTCGATGATCGAGGGCTGGATGCCTTCGGTCGGTTCGTCAAGCAGCACCAGCCGCGGCTTGCCGCACAGGCAGCGTGCGATCGCGAGCAGCTGCTGTTCGCCGCCCGAGAGCGCGCTGCCGGGACGATCGAGCAAGGTCTTGAGACGCGGGAACTCTGCCAGAACAGTGGCGATGGTTTCGTTCTCGTCGGCCCCCGGCTGCTTGCAGCAGCCCATGCGCAGATTGTCGTAAGCCGAAAGGCTGGGAAAAATCTCCCTCCCCTGCGGCACGTAGCCGAGCCCGAGCCGCGCCCGCCGATAGGGCTCGAGCGCGGTCAAGTCCTGGCCGGCAAATTGCACACGCCCGCTGCTGGCCGGCAAAAAGCCCATCAGCGCGCGCAACAGCGTCGTCTTTCCCATGCCGTTGTGGCCGAGAACACCGATGAACTCGCCCTCATTGACCGAAAAGCCGACCCCATTGAGGATCGGAATGCGGCCATAGCCAGCGCGCAGTCCTTGTACATCCAGCATCATGCGGCGGCCTGCTTACCGAGATAGACGTCCCGAACCAGAGGATTGCGCAGGATATTTTCCACGGCATCCTCCACCAGCACGCTGCCGCGGTTGAAAACGGTGACCTGCTTTGCGATCATGCGAATGAATTGCATGTCGTGCTCGACCACGATCAGGGCCCTCGTGCGGCTGATCTCGCGCACGAGCTCGGCGGTCCTTTGCACTTCCTCATGGGTCATGCCGGCGGCCGGTTCGTCGAGCAGGATGAGCTCTGGATCGGTCGACAGGACGAGACCCAACTCGACCCATTGCCGCTGACCGTGTGCAAGCTGGCCGACGACGCGATGAGCTGCATCCGTCAAGCCGATGCGCTCGAGCATCTCGTCGACCACGCGCCGGACGCGATCGAGGGAATGGAGGCGGCTTGCCGCCAGATGGATGTTTTCGCGCACGCTCAGGCCGTCGAATACGCTCGGCACCTGGGTCTTGATGCCGATGCCGAGGCGGGCGATCTGATGCGCTTGCGCCCGCGAAATGTCACGCCCACGAAACAGCACCTGGCCGTGGCTTGGCGCGAGCTGGCCGGTCAGCATCTTGAAGAACGTGCTCTTGCCGGCGCCGTTGGGGCCGATGAGGCAGCGCAGCTCGCCCTCGGCCAGCGCGAAGTTGACATTGTTGACCGCCTTGACGCCGCCAAAGTGCATGGAAAGATCGCGGGTCTGCAGCAACGGTTCGGCCATCGCCCTACTCCGCCTGTTGCGGCTCGAAGCCGCATTGTTCGCGTTGCCGTTGCCGGCGGCGCAAGAAGAACGACGCGATATCGGCAGCCGTCGGCACCAATCCTTTCGGCACCAGCAGCACGAAGGCAATCAGGATGACGCCCAGGATCAGCGGCGCGTTGGCAAATATCTTCGACCACCAATCCGCGCCGCCGCTGGGCTGGTTCGCTCCAAGCGCGGCACTCAGCCATTGAATGCCGATACAACCGACCACCGGCCCGATCAGCGTGCCACGGCCCCCGACGATGACCCATATGATGATCTGCGCGGATTGCGCCAGCCCGAAGATGGTTGGGCTGACGAAATTTCCCCAATTGGCGAACAGGCAACCTGCAAAGCCTGCGAGCGCACCGCCAATGGTGAAGGTAGCGAGCTTGTAAGCGCGCGGATCATAGCCGAGCAGTTCCGCGCGCCGCTCGTTTTCGCGGATGCCGACGATAATGCGGCCGAACTGGCTCGCAAGCAGCAGCCGCAATCCGAAATAAGTCAGAAGCAATGCGCCGGTCGCGAGGTAAAACATCCCTTCGAGATCGATCACCGCGCTTTTATGGAAAGGCAAATTGAGCGGCGGGATGCCGGGAATGCCGTTGAAGCCGCCCAGCCGCGCAGCCCCGACGTGGAATTCCGGGCCGGCCGTGGAGTTCATCGAGTTGAACAGGATCAGCGTCACCGTCAGCGTGATGACGCCGAGATAGACGTCGCTGATCCGGCCGTAGAACATGAAATAGCCGAGCAGCGCGGCAAAGGCGCCCGGGAGCACGATAGCCAAAAGAAAGGGCAGCGTGCTCTCGCCGATGTTGAACATGGTGATCGCATAGGTGTAGGCGCCGAGCCCGAAGAAGGCCGACTGGCCGAAGCAGAGAATGCCGCCATAGCCCCAGATCAGGCCAAGGCTGAGCGCCAGGACCGCCATGATTATGTAGACCGTGAGATCGAGCACGGTGTCGAGTTCGGCAAGGCGCGGCGTGAGGAACATGAAGGCCAGGCCGACGACGCCGACCAACAGAAGGCCAAGAAGATTGAGACTGCGACCACTCACAGGCCTCTCCTGAAGAAGCGGCCGGTGATGCCTTGCGGCAGTAGCCGGATCAGCACGATCGCGGCGGCAAGCAACGCGACCTCGCCGAACACGGGCGTGGTGACAAAGGTGGCAATCTGGTTGATCGTGCCGAACAAGGCGGAGGCGGAGATCGTGCCGCTCAAGACGGCCGCGCCGCCTCCAATCACGGTGATGAAGGATTTCGCCACGTAGGCGACACCGATCGTCGGAAATACCCCCGACACCGGGGCAAGCACCGCTCCCGCAAGACCGGACAGCGCAGCCCCGGCTCCGAAGGTGACCGCATAGACACGCGGCGGGTTGACGCCGAGCGCCGCCGCCATGTTGGCGTTCTGCATCGTGCCGCGCGCGATCAGGCCAAGCCGCGTCCAACGCATCACGGCGAAGATCGTACCCAGCACGGCCGCCGCTACCGCAATCACGAATAGCGTATAGGCCGAGGTACGATAATCGCCGATCTGGAAGCTGCCGAGCGGGGCCGAGATACCGACCGTGGTGTTACCGAAGATCGCCGTGGTCAACCCGACCAGGAAGAGGCTGAGCCCCCAGGTCGCGAGCATGGTGTCGATCATGCGGCCGTAGAGGAAGCGGATGATGGTTCGCTCGACGATCACCCCGATGATGCCAACGACGATGGGGGCAACGACCAGCATCGACAGCCAGATGCTGATACCGTGCGAAGTTGCGACAATGGCTGCGTAACCGCCGAGCATCAGGAATTCGCCATGGGCGAGATTGATGACCCGCATCATGCCGAAAATGATCGCGAGCCCGACACTGATCAGCGCCAGGCTTGCGATCGCATAAAGGACCTGGATCGCCAGAAGAGCAACGAGATCCACGTTCATCTTTCCTGTTGCCGAAGGCCGTTATCCGCCCCTCAGATCTTGATTACATACTGCTGGTTGTCATTGGGGTTCTTGATCAGATTGCAGACCGCAGCCGTGTCCGCCGGTTTCTGCTGCGCGAAATCTTCCAGCACCTTCAGCTTCCTATCGCTGACCTCTGCGATATGCACGTCGAGCACGCAATGATGCGTCGGCGGATCAATGGTCACCTTGCCGGATGGGGCGTCGATGCTGATGCCGGTCTCGAGCGCCTCGATCACCTTCATGCGATCGACGCTGCCTGCCTTCTTCACCGCCTCGGCCCACAGGCGGAAACCCTGATAGGTGCCCATCGCAAGCTCGGTGATGTTGGGATAGTCGGCGCCGAAGCGCTTGTGGAAGCTCGCCACGAACGCCTCGTTGACAGGGTTCTTCAGGTCCTGGAAGTAGTTGTAGCAGACCAGCATGCCGTTGCATTCCTCGGGCGAGAGCACGATGTGCTCATTGCCCACGGCAAAGGTCGTCGACGCCATCGGAATGCTCGAACGCATACCGGCGGCGGCCCATTGCCGGTAGA
>JAFAUV010000216.1 GCA_019243075.1 Bradyrhizobium sp. | reverse complement strand
GCGATCCCGTGCGGCTCCGCGCCGCGCTGGAGAACCTGATCGACAATGCCGTGAAGTTCACCGATACCGGCGGCGTTGCGCTCTCCGCCGTGCCGGTGCGACCGGGCAGCAGGAGAACGGCGGACCGCAAGGCCGGCATCACCTTCGCCGTTTCCGACAGCGGCATCGGCCTCAGCCTGCGGGAGATCAAACGGCTGTTTCGTCCATTCTCGCAGGCCAATGTCTCGATCGCGTCGCGCTTCGGCGGCGCGGGCCTTGGCCTATCCTCGGTCAAGCAGCTGGCGCGGACCATGGGCGGCGACGTCGCGGTCACCTCGCGCCGCGGCGGCGGCACCACGTTCACGCTGACCGTGATATTGGAGACGGCGGATGTCTCGGCTGCGCCGGGCGCTGACGGCAGCGACGACCACGCCGCGATATCGGCGCCGCTGCGCATCCTCGGCGTCGAGGACAATCCGTTCGGCCGCGTCGTTCTGAACACGATCCTGGCCGAGCTCGGCCATCAGGCCGAATTCATCGGCCGCGGCGAGGCCGCGATCGAGCGGGTCGGGCAGGGCGGTTTCGACGCCGTGCTGATGGACATGGTGCTGCCCGGGATCGACGGCGTCGAGGCGATCCGCAGGATTCGCGAGCTCGGCTCCCCGCACGGCAACATCGCCATCATCGGCGTGTCCGGCCGCGGCGAGGACGAGGCGGCCTCGCGCGAGGCCGGCGCCGACGCGTTCCTGCTCAAGCCTGTGTCTCCGCGGGCGCTAGCGACTGCGCTGCTTGAAGCGACACGCCGCGCGGCAGCCGCGACTTGATGATCGCCGCGTTGAGTTCGCCGCCATAGACGAAGATCGCGGCGATGAAATACAGAAATACCAGCGCGATGATGACGGAAGCGAGCCCCGCATACATGGTGACATAGCGATCGGCGAAGCGCGCGAGATATTGCCCGAACGCCATGCCCGAGATCAGTGACGCCACCATGGTGAAGACGATACCGGGCAGGATCTGCAGGAAGCTGCGGCGGCCGGCCGGCAGCCGGGCATGCAGAATGAAGAGGGCAATGATCAGCGCGCCGATGGTGATGCTGTAGCGCGAGACGTGAAGAAAGCGCTCATTGGCGTCGACCGCGAGCGGCAGATAGCGCCGCACCGCCTCGATGAGCAGGGGGCCAAGCACGATCAGGAATGCCATCGCCAGCGACATC
Source organism: Bradyrhizobium sp. (assembly GCA_019243075.1). Lineage (GTDB taxonomy): Bacteria > Pseudomonadota > Alphaproteobacteria > Rhizobiales > Xanthobacteraceae > Bradyrhizobium. Next base: position 4,235 of record JAFAUV010000216.1, on the reverse strand, counting down.
ACCGCGGCGACCAGCGTATAGCCGATCGATTCCAGTCGCAGCCAATACCAGCGGCGCGGCTCGATCACCGCATAGGCGCGGTTCAGCGCCACCCGCAGCGCTTCCACGCCGTTGGAAGCGAAATAGACCGCGAGCACGGCGCCGGCCGTCAGCGCATCGGTACGGGTCGTGGTCAGCACCTGATGGATTTGTCCTGATATCGTCTCCGCGACTTGCGACGGCCAGGTCTGCAACAGCAGCGCCGCCGCCTGGTCGGCCAGTTCCTTAGAGCCGAAAAAACCGGCGAGCGACGTCAGCACGATCAGGAATGGAAACAGCGCCATCAGCGTCGACAGCGCGATGTGGCTGGCGATCGCCCAGCCGTCATCGGCAAGGAAGGTGTAGAACGCATCCAGGCAGACGTTGAAGACGTAGCGAAAGGGCGTCACATTTCACCTTGCGCGCTGGATGGAGCGTGGGCCGTACAATCGGATATTACGCCACGAAAAGCCAGATCGTGGCCTCGAAACAGCGCACGCCCGCATGGCGGAGCGTGCAGGCCGGTGTTATGTAGCCGCCATGGCTACGTTCCTGAGCAAGATACTTCTTCCCGTCGCTGTCGGCGCCGTTGCCCTTGTCCTGCTGATGGGTCTCGTCAATATGATGCGGGGCGGTTCGGCAAATACGTCGCAGCGGCTGATGCGCCTTCGCGTGGTGCTGCAATTCGTTGCGATCTGCATCACCATGTTCGCGCTCTGGGTCATGGGACGTTAGTGTCGATCCTCATGGTGAGGAGGCGCGAACGCGTGGGCTTCGAGGCCAGATAGGAAAGCGGCATGGTCGTGCTCAATCGCATCTATACGCGAACCGGTGATGACGGCACGACCGCGCTCGGGTCGGGCGAGCGCCGGCCGAAATTTGACCTTCGCATCGCGGCCTACGGAACCGTCGATGAAGCCAATGCCGCGATCGGCGTGGTGCGCCTCTACCTGGACGCGGTCCCGGAGCTCGATGCGATGCTCGGCCGGATCCAGAACGACTTGTTCGATCTCGGGGCGGACCTCGCCGTTCCCCAGCGCGAGGGCAAGGCCGAACGCTTGCGGATCTTGTCGAGCCAGGTCGAGCGGCTGGAACATGATATCGACCAGCTCAACGAGAAACTCGCGCCCTTGACCTCGTTCGTGCTGCCGGGCGGCAAGCCGGCCGCCGCCTATCTGCATCTCGCCCGCACCATTTGCCGGCGAGCGGAACGGATGCTGGTGGAACTCGCGGCCAAGCCCGACGAGCCGGTCTCCGACGCCGCGATCCAATATATGAATCGGCTGTCAGATTTTTTGTTCGTGGCCAGCCGTACGGCCAATGACAACGGTGCCGGCGACGTGCTCTGGGTGCCGGGCCAAAATCGCTGAAGGGCAGGGTTCGGAGCTGTTTTTTGGCCCGCGCGCGTTGACCGGGGTGGTCGGGCGCTCTAGGTTCCGCGCCGAAGCAGGTCAAATCCCAAGAAATCAAACGAAAGAGGATCGATGAAGGTTCTGGTGCCGGTCAAGCGGGTCGTCGATTACAATGTCAAGGTCCGCGTCAAGAGCGACGGGTCGGGCGTCGAACTGGCCAATGTCAAGATGTCGATGAATCCCTTCGACGAGATCGCCGTCGAAGAGGCCCTGCGGCTGAAGGAGGCCGGCAAGGCGACCGAGGTCGTCGTGGTCTCGATCGGCCCGGCACAGGCCTCCGAAACCATCCGCACCGGGCTTGCCATGGGCGCCGACCGCGGCATCCTGGTCAAGGCCGAAGGCAATGTCGAGCCGCTCGCGGTGGCGAAGATCCTCAAAGCGGTTGCGGAGGAGGAGAAGCCGGGATTGATCATCCTCGGCAAGCAGGCGATCGACGACGACTCCAACCAGACCGGCCAGATGCTTGCCGCGCTGCTCGGCTGGTCGCAGGCGACATTTGCCTCCAAGCTCGAAGTCGACGGTTCCGATTTCAAGGTGACGCGCGAGGTCGATGGCGGCCTGCAGACGGTGAAACTGAAGGGGCCGGCGATCGTGACGACCGATCTGCGCCTCAACGAGCCGCGCTACGCCTCGCTGCCCAATATCATGAAGGCGAAGAAGAAGCCGATCGCGGAGAAGAACGCCTCCGACGCCGGCGTCGACCTTACGCCGCATCTGGAAGTATTGAAGACGTCGGAGCCGCCGGGCCGCAAGGGCGGCGTCAAGGTCAAGGACGTTGGCGAGCTGGTGTCCAAGCTGAAGAACGAAGCCGGGGTTCTCTGAGATGACGACGTTGTTGATTGCCGAACACGATCACCAGAACCTGAAGGAGGTCACCAACAAGGCGCTGACGGCCGCGAAAGAGCTTGGCGGCGACGTGCATGTGCTGATCGCCGGCGGCGAGGGCACCAAGCAGGCGGCCGACGCTGCAGCCAAGCTGCAGGGCGTGAACAAGGTTCTCGTTGCCGAAGGCGCTGCTTACGAGCACGACCTCGCCGAGCCGCTGGCGGCGCTGATCGTGGCGCTGGCACCCTCCTATGACGCCTTCGTTGCACCCGCGACCTCGCGCTTCAAGAACGTGATGCCCCGCGTTGCCGCGCTGCTCGACGTCATGCAGGTCTCGGAAATCATCAAGGTGGTTTCGCCCGATACCTTCGAGCGTCCGATCTATGCCGGCAATGCGATCCAGACCGTGAAGTCGAAGGATGCCAAGAAGGTGATCACGGTGCGCACCTCGACCTTCGCCGCCACGCCGGCGGGCGATGCCGCAGCTGCAATCGAGGAGGCGACCGCGGCCGCCGATCCGGGCCTCTCCAGCTTTGTCGGCGAGGAAGTCGCGAAAAGCGACCGTCCGGAACTCACCTCGGCGAAGATCATTGTCTCCGGCGGCCGTGCCATGCAGAGCCGCGAGAATTTTGCCAAATATATCGAGCCGCTCGCCGACAAGCTCGGCGCCGGCGTCGGCGCCTCGCGCGCCGCGGTCGACGCCGGCTATGCGCCGAACGACTGGCAGGTCGGGCAGACCGGCAAGGTGGTGGCGCCGGAGCTCTATGTCGCCATCGGAATTTCCGGCGCGATCCAGCATCTCGCCGGCATGAAGGATTCCAAGGTGATCGTCGCGATCAACAAGGATGAAGACGCGCCGATCTTCCAGGTCGCCGATTACGGCCTGGTCGCGGATCTCTATCAGGCAGTTCCGGAGCTCACCGAAGCGTTAGGCAAGCTCGGAAAGTAACATCGGAGGCACCGGCCCGACGGGATGAACTCCGGCCGGTGTTCTTGATAAATCGAGGCAAGGGCAGGCGCGAGATGCGCGCCGTTCCGGCGGATGACAGGATGGCGATGATCAAGAAGGTCGGCGTGATCGGCTCGGGGCAGATGGGCAACGGCATCGCGCATGTTGCGGCATTGGCGGGCTTTGACGTGGTGCTCAACGACGTCTCCGCCGACCGGCTTAAATCCGGGATGGCGACCATCAACGGCAACCTGTCGCGGCAGGTCGCCAAGAAGGTCATTGCCGAGGATGCGAAGAGCCAGGCGCTGGCCCGTATCGGGCTGGCCGAAACCCTCGACGGGCTTTCCGATTGCGATCTCGTGATCGAGACCGCGGTCGAGAAGGAGGAGGTCAAACGCAAGCTGTTCCACGACCTCTGCGCGATCCTCAAGCCGGACGCGCTGATCGCTTCCAATACCTCGTCGATCTCGATCACGCGGCTGGCGTCGACCACCGACCGCCCCGAGCGCTTCATCGGCATTCACTTTATGAATCCGGTGCCGCTGATGGAGCTGGTCGAATTGATCCGCGGCATCGCCACCGATGATTCCACCTTCGAGGCCGCCAAGGAGTTCGTCGGCAAGCTCGGCAAGCAGGTCGCGGTATCGGAGGATTTTCCGGCCTTCATCGTCAACCGCATCCTGCTGCCGATGATCAACGAGGCGATCTACACGCTCTATGAGGGCGTCGGGAATGTCGAGGCGATCGATGCCGCGATGAAGCTCGGCGCGCACCACCCGATGGGCCCGCTGGAGCTTGCCGATTTCATCGGCCTGGATACATGCCTGTCGATCATGCAGGTGCTGCATGAGGGCCTGGCCGACTCGAAGTACCGGCCGTGTCCGCTGCTGGTGAAATACGTCGAGGCGGGCTGGCTCGGCCGCAAAACCCAGCGCGGCTTCTATGACTACCGCGGCGCCAAGCCGGTGCCGACAAGGTAGGACAGTTGCCGGAGGACGGGTAGAGCGCAGCTTCGTAGCTTCGTAGGGTGG
>JAFAUV010000179.1 GCA_019243075.1 Bradyrhizobium sp. | reverse complement strand
CGCCCGTGCAATTCTCAAAGCCGCGCTATGTACGCCGTGACGTCGAGCTCGAGGGCGTGCGCCTGAAGAAAGGCGACAAGATCATGGCCATGATCGTGGCGGCCAACCTGGACCCGCGGGCGAACGCCGAGCCGGAGCGGCTTGATCTCGAGCGGCGGCCGAACCGGCATATTTCCTTCGGCACCGGAATCCATTTCTGCCTCGGCCATCAGCTGGCGCGGATCGAGGCGACCTCGGCTCTGCAGGCGCTGTTCACGCGCTGGCCGCAGCTCAAGCTTGCGGTCGAGCCGTCGGAGATCCGCTGGCACAGGCGGCCTGGACTGCGCTCGATCGAGAAATTGTCGGTTACCGTTTAGGAGCGGGCGGTCGGCTATTCACACCACCGCGCGAAACGCCACGCCGTGCAAATGGATGGTCGGCGCGATGCCGAAATGATTGCCGCCGAACACCTTCAGACGGCGCTCGAGCTCTTCCCTGGAAATGTCGAGCGGTATGTTGCAAATCGCCTGGTAGGCGCGACGCGAGTTTCTCCTCGGACCCCAGCTCAGCGACCCGACCGGCAACGGCGCGGCCTCGCTCGCCAGCCTCTTTGCCAACCTCCAATAAATTTGCGCGAGATGCGCATAAGCGAGGCCCTCGAGGCCGAGCACGCCGATGTTCGGCGGGATGGCAAACCGCGCGACCTCGACGATCGGGCCGGAATCGACCCGCTCGGCCATTGCATGCGCGGTGGCGCCGAATTCGGTCGCGCCGTCGTAGAGTGCAAAATGCGCCGGCGCCCAGCCGGGATATTCGGGCGGGCCAGGATGGAAGTTATAGGCCCCATAGCCCAGCGCCGATAGCACCGCCGGCGGCACGATGACCGGCGATGAGAAGGCGATGAGCCGGGCTCGCTCCAGAATCGCGGCATCGAGCGCGGCAAGATGCTCCGATGTGGTGACCGGATAAATAGTGAGTTGCGGATTATGCCCGCGCAACACGGGCGCCAGCGCGACCTGTTCCACCGCTCCCGTCAGCAAGACAATCGTATCGAACATGCTTCTCCGACGCGGCAATGTTCGCCCCTGAGATACTATGTCGCAACGGCCCGTTAAAATCCCGTTAACCTTGTCTGCATGCTGACGATTCCTCGTCCTGGTGGAGCTTGCCTGGCAAGCGTCTCGAAGGCCGGCCAACGGGCTTTATGGTCGAGAGACGCTCCGCGCCTCCTCATCACGAGGCAGCGCGCCAAGACCAACGCTATCTGGCGGGATTGACGGGCGCTGCGGCGCGGCAGGCTTCGAAACGGCTGAGCGGATCGCCATGGCCGTTCCAGCGCGCGAGCTCCTGCCGCGCGACAGCCTCGACATTGCGCGCCGAATAGTCGCCATGCAGATTGCGGTGCGTGCCGCCCAGCACGAGCAGCGAGACCGGGCTGCCGCTGTCGATGTCGAGCGACCAGGTCGCCTTCATGTTGAGGAAGGGCTCGCCGAACTTTCCGAGCAGCATGGCGTTGAGGGCGATCGAGGCTTCGCCGAGCTTGGTCGCGGGGCCGGCATCGCCGACGATCGCATAGACGAGCCTGTCCTTGCGGCCCACGATGGCGACATCGCCGATCTCGACCTTGCCGAAGCCGCCCTTCGGCAGCACGATGAAGGGCACGTTCTCGGCGTCGAGGTAGCGGTGCGGCGCGCAGCCGTCGGCGCGTGCCGCGGTGTTGTTTTCCAGCGTGGTCGACGAGATGAAGTAGCCGTTGCGCGGCCCGTCCGACGGCCCATAGCGGCATGGATAGCCTTCGCGATCCTTTGGAATGATGTTGTCCTTGAAGAAGGCGGTCAGAGCGCGCTCGCGCCAATGGAAGAAGTAGAAATCCCTGGGCACGTCCGGATAGACGTCGGCGAGCACCACGGGTTTCAGCGATCTGTCGCGGATTTTCGGCCACATCGAGGCCCAATGTGAGACGAAAGCGTCTTTCGACAGTTTCTGCGTGCCGTTGAAAACGTAGGCGCCGCCGCTGGAGAACTGGTCGAGCGCGCAGATGCCGCTGAGGCCAGGCCTGCCCTCGGGGCCGGTCACGCGTTCGCATTCGCCTTTGCCGAGCGGGTCGTCCGGATGATAGGAGCGGCCTGCGCCGTCGGCATCGACGGCGAGGCGCGACAGCGTTGCGAAGAACTGAGCGGGCGCCTCGGAGCCGGAAACGTGATCGACGAGCACGGCGAAGCTGCGCACGGTGCTGCCGTTGCGCGTCAGGTTCATGTGGGCCGGCTCCAGCCGGCACAACTCGTCCACGGCGCCTTGACGGGGATGAAAGGTGATCGCGGTCGGCACGGGCTTGCCGGTGATCTGCCTCACCATGGCCGCGAGTTCCTCGCGCGTCGGCACATCCTGGGCGCGCGCGATGTTCGCCGCGCACAGGACAAGAAGAAACGCGATCGTGACACGCCGGAAGATCATCGCCGGTCCCAACAATCCCACTTTCGATGGCGTCCACCCAATCTAGCCGATTCGATCTCGGTGCCGCCGGAACGGATCAGCGCTGTGAGTACCCCGCCGAGTTGGTTGAGAAAAGGCTTTCGGCGAGTTGCGACTTGTTTTGGGAATTTTGTGTTTCTACTGCGCGGCTTAGCGGAGCTTTAGTGCGCGACTGTCGAGGCTGCTTTTGCCAAGCATAGGTTCAGGGCCACGCATCGCAGCGAAATTTATGAAGCGGGGCCCGCGGCCCCCAGGCCGTCAAGGCCAAGGCAAGCGCCGCAAGCGGCGGCCTTGACAGCCCACCCCCGCTCATTGGCGCTGGCCTAGTTCCGGTTGCATGCGCAACCGGCAGAATTACAGAATAGCTTCCAGCCCCTTGCGCTGGATGACATTCAGCAGCACCAGCATAGGGCCCGTGGCGCGCTGTTCGTCACGTTCGAGCTGCGAGACATATCCCACGGTCACATTGAGGTGGTGCGCGAGCACGGCTTGGCTGATGTGTGCTTTGTCGCGCAGCGCCCGAATTTGTTTCCCCGTCAGTTGCTTCGTGGTGACTTCTGCCGCCTCGCCAAGGTGCCGCAGCGTGATCTTCTCATAGGCGCGCTTGCCCATCACGCCGCCAGCGTACATGTCCTTGGCGGTCGACAGGATGGTTTTCGTCAAAGGACTGAGCTTTGCTGCTTTCTTACTTGCC
>JAFAUV010000142.1 GCA_019243075.1 Bradyrhizobium sp. | reverse complement strand
ACGGACCGCGCATTCGCGGTCGGGAACGCGCCGATCGCACCCGCCCGGCACACTGCCGTCACGAGATCGACGCCCGACACGCGGAGCATGGGGGCCGCGATCAGCGGCACGCGAAGGCGCGCAGCAATCGCGTCCGGCAGGACGCCGCGGCGATGCGGAGCGTTCACGGGCTACCTACCCTTCCAGACCGGCTTGCGCTTCTCGGCGAAAGCCTTGAGGCCTTCGGTACGATCCTGCGACTTCAGCGCACGCTCGGCAATCGGCATCTGCTGAGCCCAACCGGCATCATCGGTCCAGTTCGCGGATTGCAAGATGATCTCCTTCGAGGCCGCCAGCGCCGTCGGCCCATTGACCAACAGCTCATTGCCAAACGCAACGGCCGCCTCCAGTGCCTGCCCCGGCTCGACCAGACGGTTGACCAGCCCCAGTCGCTCGAAGAACTCGGCGGATTTGAATTGCCCCGTCAACGCGAGCTCCATCGCGACGTGATAGGGGATCCGCTTCGGCAACCGGAACAGGCCGCCACCGATAGCTACGACATTGTGCCGGACTTCCGGCAGCCCCATCCTGGCGTCGCGCGCGGCGACGATGAGATCGCAGGACAAGCAGAGTTCCAGGCCGCCGCCGACCGCGTAGCCCTCGACCGCCGCAATCAGCGGCTTGCGTGGCGGCCGGCGAAACAGCCCGAAGCCACCGCGATCGGTCACAGCGCGCTCGCCGCGCGCGACCGCCTTCAAGTCGGCCCCCGCCGAGAAATTCCCCCCGGCACCTGTGATCACTCCGACGAAGAGTTCATCTTCGGCATCGAGCCGATCCATCGCCGCAGTGACGCCTTGCGCGACCGCGAGATTGCAGGCGTTCTTCGCCTCCGGCCGGTTCAGCGTGACGATGAGGATGTGCCCGCGGCACTCCGTCAGAACCGCCTGTTCGCTGCTGTCTGTCATCGATGCACCTCAGAGTGCGAAAGTGAAGCCGCCATTGACGGGATAGGTCTGTCCCGTGATCCAGGCGCTCGCTCCGGAGGCCAGGAACAGCACCATGTTGGCAACATCAGTCGGCCGGCCCGGGCGGCGGATGACGTACTTCTCCATCATCTTCTTCGCCAAGTCGGGGTTGGCCTTCAGCCGTGCTTCGATTGCCGGCGTCAAAGTGGCAGCGATCGCGACGCAATTGGCGGTGATCTGGTGACGCCCGAGCGAACGCGCAATCGCGCGTGTGAATCCCGCGGCGCCGGCCTTTGCGCCGGAATAAACCTCGAGCCCCGCTTCGCCAGCGCGGCCGGCATCCGAGATGATGGTGATGATGCGACCGCCCTGGCGCTCGATCATGCGCGGGATACAGGCCGAAGCGCAGTTGATGACGCCATAGAGATTGACGCCAATGAAATTATCCCAGACTGCCGGTCCGGTTTCCCAGAACGGCTTGCGGGCATCCGGGTCGGGAACGGCACCCGCGTTGCCAGCATTGTTGACGAGAATGTCGATTGCACCGAAGGCCTGCTCGGCGGCGCCGACCATCTGCTTTACCGAGGTCAGATCCGTGACATCGGCCTGCACGGCGATGGCCTTGCCGCCGCCGTCATTGATTTCCTTTGCGACCTGCTCGGCGCGCTCAAGGAAATAGTCGTTGACGACGATAGCCGCTGCATTGTGTGCCGCAAAGTGCAGCGCGATCTGGCGTCCGACGCCCTGACCGGCGCCGGTGATCAGTGTCACCTTGTCCTTGAGATCCAGCAGCTCGCTCATACGTTCCTCTCCCGTCCCTTCCAGTAAGGCTCGCGCAATTCGCGCTTCAGCAATTTGCCCATCGTGTTGCGGGGCAATTCGTCGACGATCGACAATGACTTCGGCCGCTTGTAGGAGGCGAGATGCTTGCGGCAGAAGTCGATGATGGCAGCCTCGCTCGTCCGGTGGCCGGGCTTCAGTTCGCAGAATGCCTTGACTTGCTCGCCGAACTCATCGTCGGGGATGCCGATGACGGCGACATCCTGCACATCCGGATGCCGAAGGATGGCTGCCTCGATCTCTGCGGGATAAATGTTGACGCCGCCCGCGATGATCATGTCCTTGGCGCGATCGGTGATGAAGAGATAGCCGTCGTCATCGACCATGCCGACATCGCCGACACGGAAGAAGCCATTTCCATCAAGCGTATCGGCGTCGAGCGGCTTGGCATTCAGATAGCTGCGGATCGTCACCGGCGTCCTGATCCAGATTTCGCCGGACCGATTGCGCGGCAGCTCCTGTCCGTCAGCGTGGCGAATGCTGATTTCGACGTGCTTGTGCGGCAGTCCGCTCGAACCCGGCTTCTTCTCCTGCATTTCGGGCGGGAGAAAGCTGATCATCCCGACCTCGGTTGCACCGTACCCTTCACCAAGCACGCCGTCGCCGAAATAACCGATGATCCACTTCTTCAGCTCATAGGGCACCGGAGCGGCGCCAACCGAGAGCGCACGGATGGATGAGACATCGTGAGCGTCCAACACTGCGCGCGGCAGCGCCGCCAAACGCTTGTACATGGTGGGAACGCCGACCCAATTGGTGACGCGGTGCTTTTCGATCAACCGCAATGCGCCTTCGGGATCGAAGCGGGGCATCATGATGGTAGGATTGCCAAGCTGGATTGCGCCCCATACCTGCGATGGCCCGGCACCGTGATGTAGCGGCAGCGTGAGAAGCGACGCGCCCCCCGGCTGCCCCCGGCGGGTTCGAGCGACATCGGCCAGATACTCATTGGTCCTGGGGTCGCTTTGCACACCGGGCTGGAGCACCGAGACGACGCCCTTGGGCAGACCGGTGGTGCCGGACGTGTAGAGGATTAGGGGTGGACGCCCCTTGCCGAACAGCGGAGGCTCCGCAGGCGCACGCAGCAAATCGCCGAATGCGACGAAGCCCACAGCCTGCCTTCCGATCGAAACGGCGAGCTTGATTGGCAGGCCGGCGAACGCGGGTGCGAGCGCGGCAGGATCGTCGTCGTCACAGACGACGACGATCGCGCCGCTATTCGACAAAACATACTGCGTTTCCGTCGGGGTCAGCCGCCAATTGAGACCCAGCAGCGAACAGCCGAGCTTGCTGATTGCTTCGCCGAGGATGGGCCACTCGATCCTGATCCGGGTTCGCGCCACGACGATATCACCGGCGACGACGCCGCGCGCAGCAAGGCCATGGGCCAGGCGATTGGCCGCGTCGTTGAGTTCGGCCCAGGTCAGGCGTCGGTCGCCTTCGATGAAGGCGGTCGCATCGGGCGTTGTCTCAGCCCAGTGTTCGACGGTGTTCGCTTGCGCCCCACTCATTTCGTCAGGCTCCGTTCCAGCGTCGAGATGAAATTCGCACCGAGGCGCTCCAGGTCGATCCGCTCGGGATCGACGAGCCATTGCGCGATCGATCCCCGCAGGGCGGCCAGGATTAGAACGCCCTGCGCATCCGGATCGATATCGTCGCGCAGCCGACCCGCCGCGATACCGGCCCTGATGCCCGCCGCAACCTCCGTAGCCGAAGTGTGATTGAGCCGCGCGACGGTCGCCGCGATCGCCGGTGTGTTAAGCGCACCGGCGAGCACCGCGTGAAACGCACGAACCATGTTCGGGCGATCAAGCGGCATCTCGAAATAGACACGGATCGCTTCGAGCAAGCCGTCAAAGCCGGTCGCGCCGGCCGCGTTGGCACGACGACGCGCCTGGAATGTTTCGACGATATAGGCGCCAAGGGCCGACAGCAGGTCGTCCCTGGTCCGAAAGTAATGCGACGGCAGTCCGCGGCTGTAACCGGCCCGCGCTCCCGCCTCGGCCAGGGTGATCGCCTCGAACCCACCCTCGGCCACGATGTCGGCGGCAGCTTCGAGAATGCGACGCTCGGCCTCATCACGCCGCTCGGCTTGGGTACGCCCCGCCTGCCTGAACGCCCCGCCGCTCACACGCTGCGCTGCCCGCCTCATGCCTCGCTCGCTCCCATTCGTTTTAGTTTTCTGTTGCAAGCGATCTAGAATAATGTTTGTTGGTTCGTCAACAAATATCTTAGGAAGCGCCGTGCAATCATTCAAGCTATTGAAACCACATGTATATTTGGATGAGTCCAACAATGGGCGCCGCTCGGAGCCGACCCTCAAGGGCGGTTGTTGCCGCTGCGGTTTCGTGTTTTTTCCGATGCAAACCTATGGCTGCGAGCGTTGCGGCAGCCACGGTAATGCGCTGGCACCGCGGAGCCTTTCGACGCACGGCACGCTGCTGGCCTCGGCGGTCGTCCATCTCCACGCGGACAAGAGCCGCACCACGCCCTTCACGATCGTCAAGGTCGCGCTCGATGACGGCCCCGTTGTCCGCACGCTGCTGGCCTCTGACTGCGGTGACGTTGCGCCTGGTCGGCGAATGAAAGCAAAGCTCGAGCCTCTGCGCGGCGATGATGGTGAGACCGTCTTCGATCTCCGCTTCACTACAGCCGATCAAGATCATCAGGAGCAACACCATGGCGCGCCCCCTCAATGAGCTTCGGCCGGTCTACGTCGTCGGCATCGGCTGGCACCGCTATCAAAATCCGAGCGATACGCCGTACGTCACGCTTGGGCTTGCCGCCATTCGCGAAGCGCTGGCTGATGCACGGATTGAATGGCCGGCAGTGGAATCAAGCTACGTAGCGACCGCCCTGCTCGGCATGGCCTCGGGCCGACCGATGCTCCGCCACCTCGGCGCTACCGGCGCGCCGCTGCTTCACATCGAGAACGCATCGGCCTCAGGATCGACCGCGTTCCGGCACGCCTGCATCGAGGTCGCCAGCGGCATCAGCGATGTTGCGCTCGCGATAGGCGTCGACAAGCGCAATCCCGTGCGGCGTTCGGACACCGGTATCGATCATCTCGCCGACGACGCTATCGTGCCGTTCACGCATTTCGCGCTTCTCTCCAACGAATACGCCAGCCGACACAACGTCTCGGTCGACGACATCGCGCTTGTCGCGGTGAAGAACCATCGCAACGGCGCCAGGAACCCCAACGCACAGCGGCAACAGGAACAGACGCTGGACGAGGTGCTTGGCGGCAAGAAAGTC
>JAFAUV010000452.1 GCA_019243075.1 Bradyrhizobium sp. | reverse complement strand
TCCTTTTGCCAGGGCGACGCATCCTGGGCACGGGCCACGAGCGGAAACGAGGTCGCAAACAGCGTCGCGGCAAAGCCGAGCGCCGCGCGTATTGGAACTATGGCATTCATGGGACGTCTTTACAGGTTCGAAGTGGGGCAAACCATTGAATTGCTTGTGAGCGTTTGCGCCTCGGCTTGATTGACAGGACGGCCACCCAATATCAGGATGTGGCTTGAGATGAGAGCGCTTTGCGGATGGACCCTCAGGGCAAAAAGACAGGCGACATGCGCCGCAAAGTTGCCGGCCTCGGCAATATCAAGCCTGCCGGCGCGAGCGAGCATTCGTCGGCGCGCGGCTATCTCGACGGCCGGCTCCTGATCGCCATGCCCGTGATGGGCGATCCGCGCTTCGAGCGCTCGGTGATCTACATGTGTGCGCATTCCGCCGATGGCGCCATGGGCATCATGGTGAACCGCCCGGCCGGCAGCATCGACTTTCCGGAGCTGTTGGTGCAGCTCAACATCATCGACAAGGATGATCAGATCAAGCTGCCCGAGAACGCCGAAAGCATGCAGGTGCTGCGCGGCGGTCCGGTGGAGACCGGCCGCGGCTTCGTGTTGCACTCCAGCGATTTCTTTCTCGAGAATGCGACGCTGCGGATCGACGACGGCATCTGCCTGACCGCGACCGTGGATATCCTCAAGGCGATCGCCAAGGGCGCCGGGCCGAAACACGCCATTCTCGCGCTCGGCTATGCCGGCTGGGCGCCGGGCCAGCTCGAGACTGAAATCCAGGGCAACGGCTGGCTGCATTGCGATGCCGACGCCGATCTCGTGTTCGGCGACGATGTTAACGACAAGTATAGCCGCGCCCTGCGCAAGATCGGCATCGATCCCGGCATGCTGTCGAACGAGGCGGGGCACGCTTGAAGACTGGTCGTGTGCGGGCTTGACCCCGCGCATCCATCAATCTTCGCAAACGCCATTTTTGGCGGATGGATCGCCGGGTCAAGCCCGGCCATACGAGGTGCAAAATTACTCCGCCGCTTCCTGCGCCGCCGTCGGCATGGTGCCTGCGACCGTGGCGCGGCGCATGTCCCGCGGTTGCGACTGATCGTAGCGGCGGACGCGATGCATGGTCTGGCGGTTGTCCCACATCACGAGGTCATGCACCGTCCATTTGTGGACATACACGAATTCCGGCTGGGTCGCATGCTCGGTGAGATCGCGCAGCAGCAGTCGCCCCTCCGGCATGCTCATGCCGCGCACCTTGCCGGCATGCGATGACAGATAGAGCGACTTGCGGCCATGCACGGGGTGGGTCCGCACCAAGCGCTGCAGCACCGGCTTGAACATCTCCTTCTCCTCGGCGGTATAGTCGAGGAAGCCGAGCGAGCCGCGCGAATACATCAGCGAGTGCTCGCAGATCAGGTCCTCGATCTCGACCTTGGTCTCCTCGTCGAGCGCGTCATAGGCCGCGCGCATGTCGGCGAATTCGGTGTTGCCGCCCTTCGGATTCACCACGCGCGCCGACAACAGCGAGAACTTGGCCGGGATCGCCCGGAACGAACTGTCGGAATGCCAGAGGCAGTTGCCGAGATTGAACAGGTGCACGCGGCTGTCGGGCGCCAAGGGCCTGCCGTCCTTGCCGAGGTTGGAAACGTCATTGAGGCCGGCGGAGCCGAGCCGATACTCCTTGTCCTTGGTGATGTTGCCGCCGCGCGGATTTTCCCGCTCGCCGAAATTCAGCGCAAACGCCATCTGCTGGTCGTCGGTGATGTCCTGGCCGTGGAATACCAGCACCGCATACCTGTCCATGCCGGCCTCGATCTCGGCCGCCTCGTCTTTCGTCAAGGCTTTGCGCAGATCGAGGCCCGAAACCTCGCCGACAAAGTGCTTGTGAAGCTGCCGGATCGCGATCGCCATCACGTTTCCTCCTGAACAAACGGCGGCTATCCCGCTCGATTTGGCGGAAAGGCTACTCCGCGAGGGATGGTTGTCAACGATGCGCAGCACGTGCCGCACACACGTCCGTCATGCCCGGAGTTGATCACGCATTCCTTGCCATCAAGCCGCCGTCCACGGGAATCACGGCTCCTGTCAGGAACGAGGCGGCGGGCAGGCACAGACTCAAGGTCATGTGCGCGACTTCTTCCGGATCGCCGTAGCGGCCAAGCGCGGTACGGCGTCTGGCATAGATCGTCTTGTGCTCCTCGGGAATCCGCTCGGTGATGGCGGTGCGGATCGGCCCCGGACAGATGCAGTTGACCGTGATGCCGTCGCGACCGAGTTCGACCGCAAGCGAGCGTGTCAGGCCGGTCACGCCGCCCTTGGCCGCGGAATAGGGGCTGTGCAGCGCGGTCGCGCCGAGCGCCTCGGTGGAAGCGATGTTGACAATGCGCGGGCATCTCGATTTGCGTAGATAAGGCAGCGCCGCGCGGATGATGCGCGGATGCGCCGTCAGCATCACCGCGATCGCCTTGGCCCAGGCCTCGTCATAGGCCGGATCATCGATCGCCACGCGTACCGAGAGGCCGGCATTATTGACGATGATGTCGAGGCCGCCGAAATGCGCAGAAACCTCGGAGACCACCCGTTCGATCGCCTCGCGGCTGCCGACATCGAGCGCCCAGGCCGCTGCCGTTCCGCCGTTCGCGGCGATCTCGTGAGCGACGGCCTTGGCGCCATCGCCGCTGACATCCGTCACCGCGACATTGGCGCCTTCGGCAGCGAACACGCGCGCGGTGGCGCGGCCCATGCCGCTCGCCGCACCCGTGACGAGCGCGGTCAATCCCTGCACCGAACGGCTGAGCTTCTTGAATTCCGGCATGGACATTCCCCTGAGGATTTGCAGCCAATTGACATGGCTTGCCCCCATCCTATGACGGGTCAAACCAAACGGGAAAGGGACGGGAATGAACGAGCTCGATTTCTCCGGCAAGGAGGTTCTGGTGGTCGGCGGCTCCTCCGGCATCGGCAACGGCATCGCGCAGGCTTTTCGCGCCAAGGGCGCCCGGGTTGCGGTCTGCGGCACGCGGGCCAAGGCGTCCGACTATTCGCCGGCCGAGGGTTCGCGGCTCGATGGCCTTGACTATTGCCAGCTCAATGTCAGCGACGCAGGCGCGGTCGAGAGCTTCGATCCGCCGCTTGCGAAGCTCGACGTGCTGGTGCTGGCGCAGGGCGCGGTGATCTACCGGCGCGGCGAATACCGGATGGACGGCTTTCGCGCCGTCCTTGAGGTCAATCTGATGAGCCTGATGGCCTGCGCCACCCGATTTCACCCGCTGCTGCGCCAGGCAAAGGGCGCGTTGATCATCGTCAGCTCGACCGCGGCCTATCATTCCACCATGGGCAACCCGGCCTATAACGCGTCGAAGACCGGCGCGCTCGGGCTGACGCGGACGCTGGGCGAGGCCTGGGCAGAGGACGGCATCCGCGTCAACGGCATCGCGCCGGGGCTGGTCGATACCAAGATGACCAAGGTCACGACGGCAAACCCGAAGCGGCTCGAAGGCGCGCTGTCACGGATTCCGCTGAAGCGGCTGGGTAGGCCGGAGGACATGGCGGGCGCGGCGCTGTTTCTGGCCTCGCCGCTCGCTTCCTACATCGTCGGCCAGACCATCGTGGTCGACGGCGGATTGATCTTGTAGGGGCTCCGCGGTCATTGGACCGCCGGCCGCGCGGACCCGTGGGCTTAGTTGGGCCGCCCCTGCGCATTCGCCGGCCGGAAATATTACTGCAGCACCGCTGCCGAGCGGCCGACGGGAGCCGGCGGCCGCGGCGGGCCGGGGGTGATCTGCCGCGGCGGGGCTTGGCGCGGCGGACCGGCATTGCCGAAGCCGAAGAAATTGCCGAACGGCGCAGAGCTCGGCGCCGGCTTCTTCGCCGGAGCCGGTTTCGGCGGCGCCAGCGCCGCGGCCGGGGCACCGGACGCTCCGGGAACGCCGGCGGCTCCGGGCGCGGTCACGGTGCCCGGCACGGCATTGGCGACAGGCACATCCCCCTTAGTGGGTTCCTTGCCAGGTTCCTTGGCCGGCTCGCGTCCCACCTCGCGGCGCGGCCAGGAGAAATCGTCGGCACGGCCGGGGGGCGGGGTAAGCGCTTCGCCCTTCACCAGCGTTCGCGCCGCGAGCGCATCGACCGAAGCCGGACGCGTGCCGGGACCGCCCAGCAACTGGTCGCTGCTTACGCTCGCCGCCACCAGCGGCAGGATCGGTCCCGCGAGCGGTCGTGGCGCCGGCTGGCCGGGCACGGCGTTCGCTTCCGGCGTCGCCGGCTCGGTCGGCAGCGTGATCGGCGCCGAGCGATTGGCGAGCAGCCGCGTGATCTCGCGTTCGACATAGTGCGCGAGCTTGCGGGCGCCGGGCTTGGTGAAATAGACGCCGTCATAGGAGCGGAGCTGGCGGATCTGGCCCTCGAAGTCGGGGCCCTTTTGCAAGAGCAGACCGCGCTCGTCGACAAAGCCGTCCCAGACGTCGACATAGGTGATGCCGGCCTTGCCAGCCGCCTCGCGATAAAGCGAATCCAGGAACAGCATGTCGGAGGAGCCCTTGGGTCCGCGGATCGCGGGGAGGCCGACCCAGATCACCGGCACGCCCTTCGATTTCACCGCCGCGATCATCTCCTCGATCTTCTTGCCGTAAAGCTCGACCCAGCGGTCATCGCGAAACTCGTAGACGCCGTTCGGCGAACGCGCGGTCTTTTCCGGCGCGCTGGCCGGCGGGGTATCGTTCTCGGCATCGTCCTGCTCGGCGTCGGCGCCCTTGTCGCCGGCCTTGTCATTGGTTTTGGCGGCATCATCGGCGGTGCCGTCCGGCTTGGTCTTGCCGTCCGCGGCCTTGCCGGCGTCAGGCTTGGTGCCGTCGGGTTTGGCTTTGGCG
>JAFAUV010000257.1 GCA_019243075.1 Bradyrhizobium sp. | reverse complement strand
AGACCGGCACGGTCGATGCTATGCGATCCATTGATCCCGATGATTTTCGCACTGCAGTCGACGATGGCGTGGTTGCGTTGCAAAAAGCGGGAGCCGACGTGGTGTTGATGAACCCCCAGTATAGTCCGCGTACCGAGACCATGATCTCGGTGCCGCCCTATCTGGACAACATGCGCGCGGTGGCACAGCAGCGCGACGTTCCGTTGTTCGATCGCTTTGCTATCATGCATGAGTGGAACGACCAGGGAGACTTCGACCTCTACGGCGCGCATCATGGCCTCGAGCTTGCCAGGCGCGTGCATGATTGCCTCGGCCGCGCGCTGTCGATCTTCGTGATCGGTGCCGCGCATCTCGGTCCGACGCAGCAGAATTAGGGTAGTTGGTTAATGGCGTTTTTGAGTTGTCAGCGTTGTTCGCAGGCGCTTGCCGCATCCGCGGTGCTCGCTGGCGTCCTGTCGGCGTCGATCGGCGCGGCACAGGCGCAGGTTACCGTCCATGCGGCGTTGAGCACGGCCGCGCCGACGCAGGCGGCACGGACGCAAGCTTCGCCGCAGCCCTCGTCGCCGGCGGCGTCTTCCGAGACCCCGCTGCCGGCGAACAGCGCCGCCTATGATCCGTCCTTGCCGCCGCCTAAGACGCTGGCGGCGGCCGCGATCGACAAGGTCAAGCAGGCGGCGAAATCCGCGACTGACATCTTTTCCCGCGTGCCCTGCGTGCCGCCGAAGGGCGGCGCGCAGTCGCTGGGCTCGCTGCCGCATGTCGCGGGCAGGCTGATCGCGGGCCAGCCGGTGACGATCATCGCCTTCGGTTCGTCCTCGACCCAGGGCTACGGCTCCAGCGCGCCGGAGTTCACCTATCCGAACCGGCTCGCCGCGCAATTGAAGCGGCAATACCCCGCCGCCAATATCAGCGTCATCAATGCCGGCATCGGCGGCGAGGACGCACCCGAGATGATGAAGCGGCTGCAGACCTCGGTGATCGACGTGCATCCGGATCTCGTGATCTGGCAGGTCGGCACGAACGCGGTGCTGCGCAATCTCGACCCCGCCGAGACCGCAAAGATCGTCGAGGACGGCGTTGCGCGCATCCAGGCCGCGGGCAGCGATGTCGTGCTGGTCGACCCGCAATATTCGCCGCGGGTCTATGAGCGCGCCGACAGCGCAAGCAGGATGGTCAGGATGCTGAGCCGCGTCGCGGCGCTGCGCCATGTCGGCATCTTCCCGCGCTTCGAGGTGATGCGCGAATGGCACGAGAACCAGTCGCTGCCGGTCGACAGCTTCGTCATCGCCGATGGTTTGCACATGAACGACTGGGGCTACGCCTGCTTCGCGCAGCTGCTCGGTGACGACATCATCAAGTCCGTCGGCCAGATCAAGATCGGCGTCAACCTGCCCGCCGAGGTGCGGACCTATCGACCGATGTGACACGCACGCTTTCGCGTACCATCCACTTGCGCCGCTGCTGGCGGAAGCTCTCGGCTGTCTCTGCGCTGCCCTCACACCTTCTCCAGCGCGGCCGCCAGATCGTCGATCAGGTCGTCTGCATGCTCCAAGCCCGACGAGAAGCGAATGAAGCCGTCGCTGATGCCGAGCTCGGCGCGCGCTTCTGGTGTCAATCGCTGATGGGTGGTGGTGGCGGGATGGGTGACGAGGCTCTTGGCGTCGCCGAGATTATTGGAGATCTTAGCGAGCTTGAGCGCATTGAGGCAGCGGAACGCGCCGGCCTTGCCGCCCTTCACCTCAAATCCGACGAGCGTCGAGCCGGCGCGCATCTGCTTTCTCACCAGCGCCGCCTGCGGATGATCGGCGCGGCCTGGATAGACCAGACGGGAAATCTTCGGATGCGTGGCGAGCGCATCCGCGACCTTCGCCGCCGTCTCCGTCTGCGCGCGCACGCGCAACGCCAGCGTCTCCAATCCCTTCAAGAGCACCCAGGCGTTGAACGGCGACAGCGAGGGGCCGGTCTGGCGCATGAAATTGTGCAGATGTTCGGCGATAAAGGCCTCCGTGGAGAGGATGACGCCGCCGAGGCAGCGGCCCTGGCCGTCGATATGCTTGGTGGCGGAATAGACCACGACGTCGGCGCCGAGCGACAGCGGGCTCTGCCAGATCGGCGTCGCAAACACGTTGTCGACGATCAGCCGCGCGCCGGCCGCATGGGCGATCTCGGCAATGCCGGGAATGTCGAGCACGTCGAGGGTCGGATTGGTCGGGCTCTCCAGGAAGCACGTCCTGGTGTTCGGCCGCATGGCCTTCTTCCACTCGTCGAGATCGAGGCCGTTGACCAGCGTCGTCTCGATGCCGTAGCGCGGCAGCAGATCCTCGACCACATAGCGGCACGACCCGAACAGCTGTTTGGAGGCCACGACATGGTCGCCGGCCTTGAGCGGCGCCAGCACGGCGGTGGTCACGGCCGCCATGCCGGTCGCGGTCGAGCGGCAGGCCTCGGCGCCTTCGAGCTCGATCATGCGGCGCTCGAACATCGAAATCGTCGGATTGGAATAGCGCGAATAGATGAAGCCGGGGTCTTCGCCCTTGAAGCGCGCCTCGCAAAGCTCGGCGGTCTCGTAGACATAGCCCTGGGTGAGGAACAACCCTTCCGAGGTTTCGCCGAACTCCGAGCGGAGCGTGCCGGAATGAACGAGGCGGGTTTCGGGGCGGTAACGTGCCGTGGACGAGACGGCGGCAGACTTCGACATGTGACCTCCTGCGTGGCCGCGGTCGAAGCGGCCACAAAAAAACCGGCCTGGGAGAGCTCCTCAAGGCCGGGATCACACATGTCCCCGGCCTGTTTAGCGATTTATTTAACGTGGCTGCAAGCCGGCCGGCTCAAATCACCACGGGATAAGTCATGCTCTTATTCGCGAGCGAGCTTCCCGTCAAGCCGGCCATCGGATAAGGCCGTAAAAGGCCGCGTTTCGCGGGTTTCAAGGGACCCAAGGGATCGCCCATTGTCATTTCCGCTGCCCAGGGATGCCAACGGCATTCTGCCCGACCGCATGATCGCGGCGATGGCGGAAGCCGGGCTGATCCTCCCCGAATATCCCTTTGTCGAAAGCCAGATCCAGCCGGCCAGCCTGGACTTGCGGCTGGGCGATATCGCCTATCGCGTGCGCGCAAGCTTCCTGCCGGGTCCCGACGCCACGGTGGCCGAGCGCATCGACGAATTGAAGCTGCATGAAATCTCGCTCGGCGACGGCGCGGTGCTCGAGACCAACTGCGTCTACATCGTGCCGCTGCTGGAAAGCCTCGCCCTGCCGAAGGAGATCGTCGCCGCGGCGAACCCGAAAAGCTCGACCGGGCGGCTCGACGTCTTCACCCGCGTGATCGCCGACGGCACGCGCCGCTTCGACATGATCGGCGCCGGATACCACGGCCCGCTTTATGCCGAGATCAGCCCGAAGACGTTTCCGG
>JAFAUV010000308.1 GCA_019243075.1 Bradyrhizobium sp. | reverse complement strand
GCTCGAGGATCGCGAACTCGTCCTTGACGGCGAGCGCCGTCCTGGAGCCGACGATGATCGGAAAGCCGTATTCCTTGGTCTGTCCTTCCAGGCGCGAGGCCAGATTGACGCTGTCGCCGAGCACCGAATAGTCGAAGCGGAGGTCGGATCCCATATTGCCGACCACGCAGATGCCGGTGTTGAGGCCGACGCCGACGTTGAGCGGCAGATAGGCGTGGCCGGCCTCCGCCGCCTCCTGCTCGCGGATCTTGTTGAGCTCGTCGATCTTCTCCAGCATATCGACGGCGGCGTTGCAGGCGTTGAGCTGGTGCTGCTTGTCGTCGAGCGGGGCGTTCCAGAATGCCATGATGGCATCGCCCATATATTTGTCGATGGTGCCCTTGCGCGCCAGGATCGCATTGGTGAGCGGCGTCAGGAAGCGGTTCATCAGCCTGGTCAGGCCTTGCGGATCGTGCTTGTAGGATTCCGAAATGGTGGTGAAGCCGCGCACGTCGGAGAACAGGATGGTCATCTCGCGCTCCTCGCCGCCGAGCACAAGCTTTTCCGGCGACTGCGCGAGCTGCTCGACCAGTGCCGGCGACAGATATTGTCCGAACGCCGAACGGATCTGGCGCCGCTGCGCCTGCTCGCGGACGAAGCTCGAGAAGATCAAGGTGAGGTAGATCGCCGTGGTCGACAACAACGGATAAGTGAAGTCGATCAGTTGGCGATGGTACTGGTAGGCGTACCAGGAGGTGCCAATCAGCGCGGTCGCAAACACGGCGCCGAGGGCGATCAGGCGGGCGGGCCCCAGGTCCGGCGCAAACGCGATCACGAACAGGCCGGCGATGAGCGCGGCGAACAACTCGAGCGCGATGCCGTAATTCGGCTGCGACACGAAGCCGCCGGTCAGCGCGCTTTCGAGAATCTGAGCATGGATCTCGACGCCCGGCATCGCCGGCGACACCGGCGTGGTCTTGATGTCGTTCAGCATGGCCGCGCTGGTGCCGACCAGAACCAGCTTGCCCTTGATCTTGTCGACCGGCACCTTGTTGTCGAGGACGTCGGCGGCCGAGACATAGATCGAACGCTCGCGATCCAGGCGGGCGAAATGGACCCAGAGCTGGCCGTGGCTGTCGGTCGGGATTTCCAACCCCCTCAGCTTGATGCTCTTGATGCCGGCTGCATCGGATTTGAGCAGGATGGTCGGCGTGCCGGTGGCCACGCGCAGGATCTCGAGACTGAGGGACGGCATGGTGTTGCCCTGCGCCTGCAACACCATCGGCACCCGCCGGATGATGCCGTCGCGTTCCGGCACGATCGTGATCAGGCCGCGGCCGGCGGCTGCCTTCTCAATCACCGGTACGTTCCGCAGCAAGCCTGGAAACTGGTACAGGAACAGGACCGGATCGATTTCCAGGCCGAGCGTTGCAAACGCCGTCAAAGGCAGGCTTTCATCGGCCTCCGAGATCATCTGCTCGACGCCGGTTTCGCCCAGCACCACGCGCGAACGGCGGATGGCATCGGAAAGCACCTGGTCGTTGCTCGGCAGCTCGCGCAGCCTGGCGCGCGTCGCTTCGTCCAGATAGCGCATGGTGCGCGCGGCCACGTCCGGGTTGAGGCGGTCCGGCTCCGGAAAAACCGCGTCAAAGGCGATGACCACGGCGCCGAGATTGGTCAGGTTGATGATCATGTCCGCGATCGTGGTGCGCGGCCACGGCCACTGGCCGAGCTTGGCGATAGAGGCTTCGTCGATATCGACGACGGTGACCGGCTTGATCTTCTTTTCCCGGGGATCGAGCAGCTGGAAGGTGTCGAAGGTGCGGATGCGCAATTCGCGGATCGGCACGGGATCGAGCAGCCGCAGGCCGGCGAGGGCGACCAGCATCAAGAGGCACAGCACGCGCGCGAAGCCGAACTTCCGCGTGAACCATCGCCGCCATATTCGAAGCCGTTTCATGCTGCCTGAATAGCACGAATATGAGCTTTGGACACCGCGACAGCGTGGGCGTGCGCACCGACAGACCGACAGTCGGCTCAGACCGATGTACACCGTCCGAACCAGCGCCAGCATCGCGGCAAGGGGGTGGGCCGACGGCCGTCGGCTAATGGATGAAGATGAAATCGCTGGTGTGCAGGCTGCCGGGCAGCACGCTCTTCAGCAGCACCTGCTCATGACCATCCAGCGTCAACAGCGTGTCCGTTGAATTCGCCGCTGTCGCCTGCAAATCGGCGATCGAATGCAGATCCTGGAACTGCCGCAGATCGATCGTATCGAGATTGACGTTGAAGTCGGTGATCGTGTGCTCGACCGTGCTGGTTTGTCCGGCGGATGACGGCTTGAACACGAATTGATCCTGCCCGCCGCCGCCCGTCAGCGTATCCGAATTGCCGGTCGCGAAGATGACATTGTTGCCGGAGGCACCGCTCAGGCTGACCGGACCCGAACCGTTCACGTTGAAGATGAAATTCTCCGTCGCGCTGAAACCAAGATTGTCGGAGACGGTGAGCGTGACCTTGTCGGACGATGGCGGATTCGAGCCGGGATCGTAGGTCATCGAGCTCAGCGCGGAATCGACCTGGGCGAGGGAGCCCGAGGCCGAGTTGGAGCCCGAGCTCAAGGTGACCGTGCTTTCGTCGGAATCGCCGGTCGTCGCCGTTACCGTGAAGGAAGCGGCGGCGCTGTCGGCATCATCGATCAGGAGGCCGTTGATCACGGTATTCGCGCCGGCCTGATTCACGGTGAGCTGATCGGTCTCGACCGTCCATCCCTGATGCAGGGCGATGCTTGTACCGCCGCTGCCGTCGCTGCCGACATCGAACGGGGTCGGACCGGACAAGCCCGCGGAAAAGACGAGCGTGTCAATGGTTGCTCCATCCTTTGTCAGTGTCAGCGTCGTCCCGTCGAAGGAATAGCCGTCGGCGGCGCCGATTCCGGCCAGGTCGATCGTATCCCCGGCCGCAAAGTCGTGGATGGTCGCACCGAAATGCAGCGGCTGCGCCACCACGAGCGCGCCGGGAACGGTGCCGAAATCGACGGTCCCGCCTGCGACCGAACTGCCGAAGGCAAGCGCATGTCCGTTGACCTCGAACGTGCCGGCGCCGGTCACGGCGTCCAACAGCGAGAGATTGCCATAGGCCTGAACGACGCCGCCGTTGTCGGCGAGCGGAACCGAGACGGACCCCTCGGCGATGAAGTATCCGGCGCTCTCGACATCGATCGACGAGGCCGAAAGGCTGCCGCCGATCAGGCTGAACGAGCCGGCGTCGATGGTGAGAGCGCCTCCCAGTACGAGCGAGCCCGCGTCCTGGATGTCGGCACCGGCGCCTGCCGAGGTGATGGTCAGCGAATTGGCAACGGCGCTGTCGGAATCCGAGATGGTGACGATGTAGGCACCGGCGGCGTCGATGACGGCGTCGATGTTGTTGCCTGGCGCCGCGCCGTAGCTCCATTCGGCGGCCGTGCTCCAATCGGCGGTGCCCGCCCCGACCCAATGGTCGGCGTTGACGTTCAGCGCATAGCCTTGCGTCGTGGTTTCGCCGGCGGCATTGGTGGCCGATACCGTCAGCTCGAATGTGCCTGCCGCGCCGGTGGTGAAGGACAGCGCGTTGAACTGCGCCGCCGTACCCGTCCAGGAGCCGGCGTTACTGCCGGCGTCGGCCGTATAGCTGCCGCCGCTGAACGCAGCCAGATCGTCCGGCAGGCCGGTGATGGTGACTGTGCCGCCGGTCGTATCGGTGTCGGCGATGCCGAGCTGGACGACGGCGTGCTCGTCGACGGCATAGGGTTCCGAAATCGAGACGTCGGTGATCAGCGTGGTATGGCTTCCGCCCCCGCCGCCGTCATTGTCCTCGCGGCTGGCGAACGTGACGAGATTGCCCAGCGGATCGGCCAGCGCGATGTTGCTCGTCGCGAAAGCGAGCAGATCGCCGCAGCTGTCGGTGATCGTGAAGGTCTGCTGCGAGCCGTTATCCGTGATGATGCCGACGTAAAGCGTGCCCGCGCTGAGCCCGGCAGGGATCACGCTGCTGCCTTCATCGGGATCGGCCGGGTCGACGATCCGCACGTTGCCGCCATTGGGCCAATTGACCTCGAAGGAGATACCGTTGCTCGCGGCCCCATATTCCGCGTCGGTCGCGCCGTTGGTCTGGTCGGTCACGAACAGCGTGTCGTTGGGATCGCTCAGCCTGAAGCTGAAGGTGATCTTCAAGGGCGCTGCAGCCGTCGGCGTGAAGCCATAGGCCGTTTCGAGCGTACCGCGGTTGATCAATTCGAGGCCGTCGACCGTCGGAACGACCGAGGTGTTATAGGGTTGTTCGGCGGAGATCGGCGGCAGAACCACCGTCCACAGCGCGGCATTGAGCGAGGTGCTCATCAGGCTGTCGGTGATGGTCTGCCCGGTCAGGGTCAGCGGCGGTTCGACCGCGATGGTCTGCGTGCCGCTGGCTGCGAAAATGGTACCCGAGGTCGCATCGCTCACCGAGAAGCTGAGGCTGTCGTTTCCGCCAAAGGCGGCATTCGGCGTATAGGTCACGCCGTTCGCCAAATCCGCGTTGATTTCCGCAAGCGGGCCGGTCAGCGTGATCGAGGCGACATCGCTGGCGATGCCGTCAATTGTCAGCGTGCCGTCGCGAACGCTGAGGGTCGCCGTGAGCGTGTCGGTACCGGCATCCGGGAACGAGGCGCTCAGCCCGTCGAGCGTCAGCGGGGTATTTTCCGCCGTCGCAACCGGGCCCGTCGTATTGAAACTGACGCTCGGCGCCGCGACCACCCTACCGGCCAGCTCGGTGATCTGCTCGCTGACGCCGTTGTCGGTGAAGCCGATGACGACATCAAGGCTCTGGCCCACCTCGGATGGAGAGGTCGGACTGTAGCTTTCGCCAGCGGCGCCTGGCACGACCTGGCCGTTTTCCAGCCAGGTATAGCTGATGTTGCTGGCATTCGAATCGTTGAGATTGGCGGCGACTGCATAACCTTCGACCGGATTGCCGGCGTGATCGAGGCCGCTGACCGTCGCTTCCTGCGCCCGGCTCCAGACGATGTCCGTACCGCCGGAGGCGTCGCTCGTGAGCGCGAAATCATTCTGACTATACGCGCCGGAGAGCTTCAGCCGCGCCTCCAGCGTGCCATTGCTATAGATCGAAAGCGTGCCTGCGGACCAGACATCGTATTGGTTCGGCGAGTGAGCCACCTCGGTCGGGTCGATGGTGGCGCCCGAACCGAAGCCCGCGACCGTTCCCGAGAAGTTCGCCGCCCCATCGATCTTCAGCGTGCCGGTCGCACCGGTCTCAAAGGTGATGGTCGCCGACGAATAAGCGCCCGGCGCATTGTCGCCGAGCTCGACGATCGAGGCCGCGGCGATCTCGACGCTTCCCGACAGCGTCCCATTGACGACGAGATTGCCGCCGTCGGCTTCGACCGTGCCGCCGGCAGTACTGGTGACGATGCTGAGCGCATCGATCGTCAGCGTGCCGCTGACGACATCGATCTCGCCTGAATTGATGATCGTGGCCCCGCTGATGGAACTCGATCCTGTCGAAGCCAGCTCACCCTGGATATCGAGCGTGCCGCCATCGATGCTGGCGCCATTGAGGGTGAGGGTAACATCGTCGTCTATCTGGATCGTGGCGCCGGTTGCGGTGTCCTCGAAGCTGGTGCCGTCGACGGTCACGTTGTCGAGCGTCAGCGTCACCCCGCTCTCGATCGTCACGCCGCCATCGCTGAGCGTGGCGGCACCGTCGATTTTACTCGTGCCGGCGACGTCGATGCCACCCACCGAGTCGTCGTTGATGGCGCCGCCGCTGATCGTCGTGGCCTCGAGAGTCAAGGTCGAGCCTGCGTCCACCTTGACGAGGTCGAAATTGTCGACGGACACGCCGGACAGCGTCGCGCCTTGCGCCGTGGACACTTCGAGGATGCCGGAGCTGCCGACCGTGATCGTTCCGCCCGTGACGTTCGTGCCATCGTCGAGCATGAGCGTGGTCGGCTGGGGCGGCGGAGTGAGACCCGCGTCGATCTGGATACCGGCGCTCGCCCCGTCATTGCTGACATCGACGCCGTCGAAGGTCGACGTGGTGCCGTCGGTCTCGATCTTCACCAGTCCCGAATTGTCCAGTTGACCGCCAGTGATCGTACTGGCGTTGAGCGTCAGCGTCGAATTCGTGTCCAAGCGGAGGGTGTCCGCGTTGGCGGCATTCGTCAGCGAAATATCGGTCAGTGTCGCGGAGGCGGACGCCAGCACCTCCAGGGTACCGAGATTGGCGATCGCGCCGAGCGCCGCGCCCGACGATCCCTGGATCGTCGCTCCGCCGGTCAGCTGCACGGTATCGTCCAGCTCGATGCCCCCGTCGCGATTGTCAGCGGTCGTG